>JBFYOR010000367.1:0-12336 GCA_041303695.1 Mycobacterium sp.
AGCTGACCCTCACCCGGGCGCGGGTCGGGCAGGTCGACCACCGACAATGTTCCGAAAGAGCAGCTGACAGCTTTCACGGTGGGAAGTCTAAGTGAGCTAACGGCCGTCCAGAATCCGCCGCTTCTCCGCGTTGAATTCGGCTTCGGTGAGCGCTCCTGAATCCCGCAGCGCCGTAATCGTCTTCAACTGTTCCAACCGAACCCCCCCGTCGGTCGGAATGTCCGGATCAGCGACCGCAGCAGGTTTCCCGGCGACACGCCCGCGGCGCCGGAACCACCACATCGCGATGGCCAGGTCGACACTGATGACCGACAGTGCGACGAAGAACCACAGCGGGGCATCCACCGCCAGGCTCTTGCCGAACGACAGGTGGGGATCGACGAAGTCGGATACCGGCCCGTCCGCGATCACCCGGTAGTCCGCCTCGGTGGCGACCTTCATGAACCAGACCCGGCGGTGGGCGTCGTCCCCGACGGCGACCATGTCACCGAGATCCTCGGTCACCAACGGGTCGCTGACACCGGACGGCGGGGTGATGTCCATGGTCAGCGGGGGTACCCGCATCCCGCGGTCCTGATGATCGGCGATGCTGAAGCTGACGATGACCTCACCGGCGGGCAGCCTGATGATGCCCGAACCCGGTATCGGCACATCTCCGTAGTTGCCGTACTTCTCCCCGGTGATGCCCAGCACCGCCGTGACGATCAGCCCTCCGACCGAAATCGCGGCCAGCACAGTCACCACGATGGTGACGATCCGCGACGCGCTACCGCCGTTCATGGGACTGCAGTCTGGCACGCCCGGGTGTTGCGCGGCAGCCATCCGCGACTACGGTCGCCATCAGAGATCAGCCACCGAGATCCACTGGGGAGGTACCCATGCCCGCCGACGAATCGGAACGACATTCCGGTCGCGCAGTGACGCGCTTCGCGCTGCGGTACTGGGTGGCCATCGCCCTGGTCGCCCTCGCCGCGGTCTTCATCGGACAGAACCGCGACCGCCAGAGCGTGCGCCTGCTGTGGATCACCGTGGAGTCGCCGATGTGGCTGCTGCTGTCCGCCATGCTGATCGTCGGGGTGATCGTCGGACTGCTGTTGCACCGGCGAAGGACTTAGCACCATGCGCGAGTCCAGCATCGTGGTTCGCCCCCAGCCGATGGAGAGCGCCACCTACACGGCATCCTCACGGCTGCAGGCCTCCGGGTTAGATTCCGGCATAAGGCTTTTCGAGCAGGCCGCTGGGACCGTACCGCTGCCGAAGCCGCCGCAGCCGATCGCCATCGCCGACTACGGGGCGGCCACCGGATACAACTCGCTGCTGCCGGTCGGCGCGGCTGTACTGGCCCTGCGGGCCCGCACCCGCCCCGATCACGCCATCCTGGTCGCCCACACCGACCTCCCGGGCAATGATTTCAGCGCGCTGTTCGATACCCTCGCCGACGATCCGGACAGCTACCTCAAGAAGGATGCGGCGACCTTCCCCTCCGCGGTGGGACGGTCGTTCTACCAGCAGATCCTGCCTTCGCAAAGCATCGTCCTGGGCTGGAGTTCATGGGCCACCCACTGGTTGAGCCGGGTGCCCGCGCCGATCGAGGACCACATCCACATCGCGCACAGCACCGACGAGGCCGCCCGGCGGGCCTACTCCCGCCAGGCAGCACTGGATTGGCATGACTTCGTCGCATTCCGGGGCCGCGAACTGGCGCCGGGCGGACGCCTGGTGGTGCTGACCCTGGGACTCGACGATGCCGGGCTACCCGGATTCGCCGGACTGATGCAGGCGATACTGGCCGCTCTGCATGGTCTGGTGGACGCCGGCACACTGCGTCCCGAGGAGTTGACGCGGATGGTCATCCCGACGTCGGGCCGCACCGAGAAGGAATTAGTGGCCCCGTTCGCCCCGTCGGGCCGATTCGAGGGACTGTCGGTGGAGCACCTCGAACTGTTCAACGCCGAAGACCGGTTCTGGTCCCGCTACCGGGCCAACGGCAACGCCACCGCGCTGGGTACAGCCTGGGCCGGCTTTGCCCGTGCGGCGATCTTCCCCACCCTGACCACCGCGTTGGAGGGCGGTCCGGACAGCCCGCGGGCAAGGGGCTTCATCGAGACCCTGGAGTCCGCGGTCGCCGCGCACATCTGCGGTTCACCGCAGCAGATGACCATCCCGCTGGCCGCCCTCGTGCTGGTCAAGCAATCGAAGGCACTCTGAGGTCACCGGATGGTGCCGCGGCCGCCGATCAGCGGAAGATCCAGCGCGGTGACCCAGCCCGGCGGTAGGTCGTTGACGGCGGGCACGGCGTTGAGAGCCCGCAGGCCGGTGGCCAGGCAACCCGCCGCCGCGGCGTCCCGGCCCGAACCGTCGGTGAACCGGAACGCCGTTTCCTGGAAGATACTGGGCGTTCCCTCGATATCGACGCGGTAGACGTCGTCCTGCTCACCGGACGGCCAGTCCGGGGCGGCGTCGCGACCGATCCGGTTGACATGCTCGAGCTGGATGCGGGTTTCGCCCTTGTACACGCCGTTGATGGTGAACCGCACCGCGGCGACCCGACCGGGTTCGATCGTGCCCTTGACGGTGGTGCGCTCGGTCGGGGTCACCCATTTGTCCCAGGTGGTGGTGATCTCATCGAGTTCGATCCCGGCGGCGTGGGCGATCATCGGCACGGTCGCCCCCCAGGCGAACACCAGAATGTCGCGGTTCTGCAGCAGCGGTGTGAACTCCGGCTCCCGGCCGATACCCATCTCGAACTCGTAGTCACCCTCGTAGTTGGTGTAGTCCAGCAGCTCCGAGGCCCGCACCCGGCGCACCTCCGAACACAGTCCCATCAGAGTCATCGGGAACAGATCGTTGGCGAACCCAGGGTCGATGCCGGTGGTGAAGCATGACGACCCGCCCTGCTCACAGGCCGCGGTGATCGGCTCGATCCAGTTCGGCGGGTTCAGGTGCATCGCGGGCCACACCCACGGCGTCATTGCCGTCGAGCAGACGTCGATACCGGCGCGCAGGAAGCGGCCGATCAGATCGATGTTGGCGTCAGCGTGCGCCGCGGTCGGGCCGTAGTGCACCAGGGCGTCGGGCTGCAACGCGATCAGGGCGTCGATATCGTCGGTTGCCGTCACCCCCACCGGCTCCGGCAGTCCGCAGATCTCGCCGGCGTCCAGCCCGACCTTCTCCGGGTTGCTGACGCCCACCCCGACCAACTCGAACTCGGGATGCTTGATCACCTCGGGGATGACCATCTTCCCGACGAAGCCGGTGCCGAAAACGACGACTCTCTTCACCATCAGCGATTTCCCTTGTTCCGCAGCGCATATCGCCGCTCGGCATAGGCGAGGTCGTCGCGCCACAGCCGGGTTGCGGCAATTTTCATCAGCGGCTTGATGACCGGGGCCGCCCGCAGCGCATACCGGAAACCGGCGAGGTCGGACGTGGCGATGACCGCCTCGATGACCGCCGTGCGCGGCCGTCCGTCCGGCCCGGTACCGATCGGGCTGGCGTGGGTCTCCACCACACTGCCCGCACCCTCACCGTCGACGATGTGCATCACGATCGTCCGCGGTTCCGGACAGCTGAACTCGGCGATCACCGGTGCGCCGAGTCGGCCCATCCGGAAGGTGACGGCGACCTGGAAGACGTCGGCATCGTCATCGGCGTCGACCGGCGGTGCGCTGAGCACCCCGAGTCGGGCGAACGAGTACGGGTGAAACCATGCGCCGTGCCAGGGATCGAGCCGGTTGGAGATCACGTCCTGCGGCTCGCACACACCCTCGAGTCGGGTGACGGCGGCAAGCCGGGGCTCGTCGGGGCGCGGCGGCAGAACCGGGGCGTCGAGTGGCTGCTCACCGCCGACCTTGTCCAATCGCACCCACACCAGCACGCCGTCGTCGTGGGCCGGTAGCGGCTTCCAGCCGAACTCACGGCCGCCGTCGAGTCGCAGGCCGTGCCACGGACAGATCAGTCCGCCGCACTCGACCTTGCCGGTGGACAGGTCCGCCCCGAGGTGCGGGCAGGACGCCGGTCCGACATGCAGGCCGCCGTGCTGGTCACGCCAGGCCACGATCTCGGTGCCGCCGATCTCGGTTCCGAACGGCCGGTCAGCCCGGACGTCGGTGCTGGCCCCGAACACGAACCAGTTGCCACTCGGCCGGCTCTGGGAACGCTTCAGAGCGGCGTCGATGATGGCCGGTTCGGCGTCCTGAAAGGTCGGTTTCTGGTGAGCCCAGTCGAGCTTCGGAAGAACCTCCAGCGGAACGTCTTTCGGCATCCGATCGGCCACCAGTGACCACAGGTCCATCAGCCCATGCCCCTCTCCGCGAGCCGTCTCAGAAGCGGTGACCGGCCCTGCACCGGCACCGTGTGCAACGTGTGCCCGCTCACTCCCCAGCTTGCCAGCAACTGGTTGGCCGCCGACCAGCCGGTGGTGGCGGCCCGCTCCATCAGCGCCACCGGCAGGTCGATCCGGATTCCGTCGCCGGCCAGCTTCAGCCCGGCGACCGGAGTGTCCACCGTCGGGCGCCGGGCGAACGACCCCGGCGAGAACAGCGGGCAGTCCTGCTTGAACAGGATCCGCTCGGCCACGATGCCGGCCCGCGCGGTCTCCGGGTAGAGCTGGTGCAGCCGGGCCAGCATCTTCTCGCGCAGACCCTCGAACGGTGGCGGATCCACCACCGAGTACGAGTGCACCTCGACCACCGAACCGCCGTGCGCGCGTGCCCAGTCGGCAGCCTGACGCTCGTAGTTGCTGACCACGCTGATGTTGTCGATCGGCTCGAGACCGCCGGTTCCGAGGAAATCCGGCCGGCCGGCATCGAGCGGGCGGTCCAACCACAGCCGCTGCACCACGAAGGGCGGAGCGAGTTCCATGGCCGCAATCCGCTGCCGCCAGGACTCGTCGCCCAACCCCGGCGATGCGGCCACGATCTGCTGCAGACCGCCCATATCGACGGCCAGCACCACACCATCGGCGTCGATCACCCGGCCATCATCGGTGTGCACCGCGAATCTCTTCGGTCCGTCCAACGACACCGACTCCACCGAGACCGAGGTGTGGAACTTCACCCCCTGGCCGCTGAGATACTCGCCCAGCGGATTCCACAGTGCGGTATCGAAATTCGACGCCGCCACGTCGAATACCAGTCCTTCGCTGGAGCCCAGGAAGTACATGTGGAACATCGCCGCCAGTTCGGCCGCCGAGAGCCGTTCGGGCCGGGCGAAGAAACTCCGGGCGAACACCTCGAAGGCCAGGTGCCGGGCGGCCTTCGGGAAGTTGATCTGGTCCAGGAATGTCCCGGCGTCGCGGTCGTCGAGGCGCTCGTAGATATCGGGCACCGATACCGCGGCCAGCGGCGCGGCCGCCTTGGCGTCGATGCGCACCAGGTCCCGGAACCGGAATGTCGGGCTGCGAAGCGCGAAGACCAGCGCGTTCCACGGCGGGCTCTGTGGCAGCCCGCGGAAAGTGTCGCGGCGGCCCTCGCCGTCGACGAGCGGGTAGTCCTCGACCGCCCGCAGCCGTTGCAGATCCGGATCGCTGCGCTTCAGCAGCGCCCGCAGGTTGTAGTACTGGCGGAAGAAGGCGTGGAATCCACGGTTGTTGGCCACCTCGGTGCCGGCCAGTGGCCCGTCGGCGATGCGTTCGGTCCACCCGGCGACCCGGCCGCCCAGGTTCTGCTCGCGCTCCAGCACCTCCACCGTGACACCGCGCTCGGCAAGTCCGGCAGCGGCGGCCAGACCGGCGATCCCGGCACCGATCACGACGACGTGCGGAACAGCGGCCAGCGCGGTGGCGCTCGGTAAACCGGATGGACCGGGGTGACTGACCCGACGCGGATCTTTCATCGCAGACTCCTCACAGTGGGGCATCACCCAGGAACGTGTGCACGATATTGCGCTGCCAGCCCGGCATGGTCTCGCTGTGCACGCCGGTGAAACCTGCTGCCGCCAGACGGCGTTGGAAGTCCGCCGCCCCGTCGAAGCTGTTCACGCTGCGCCACAGGTGACGGTAGAGAGTGCTGTCGCCGGTCTTGCGCCAGCCCGCCGGGATGATGATGCCCCAGCAGACCGCGTTCCAGATCGCCTGGGCGGCAACCGAATCGCGCACCGAGTACTCGTGGACGGCAAGCGTCGCGCCCGGACGGAGCAACTCACGGAACCGGCGCAACTGGGCGTCCGGGTCGGCCAGGTTGCGCAGCAGGTACGCGGCCAGGATGCCGTCGAAGGGTCCGCTGACACCGGCATCGGCCAACCCCTCGATCGGGGTGTGCACGAACCGCACCGAATCCGGCCAGGACTTGGCGGCGGCCTGCTCGAGCATGCCTGCCGAGGCGTCGACGGCCACGATCTGGGCGTAGGGAGCGGCCTCCAGCAGCGCCGCGGTCGAGGCGCCCGTTCCGCAGCCCGCGTCGAGAAGTCGCAGTCCCCGCCCGCCGTCGGCGATACGCATCCGGCGCGCCGAGATCCGCAGATGGTCGTGATACCCGGGGTTGGCGCCGACCAGGCGGTCGTAGGCGGCCGCGCCGACGTCGAAAGCGCCCGGAACCTCGGCGCGGCGAAGGCCGGCCCTGGACACGCCGGTCATCGAAGACCTCCTTGATCTGCGGGACGTTGTTCCCGCCCCCATCAGAACACGCCTCAGGCGGCGACGGTGCGGCGAGCCCGGCGGGCGCGCACCAACCCGCCGGTGAACACCTGCAGGCGCCGGCCCATGCCGACCGAGGCCCGCTCGGTGAACACCGCGAAGTCGATGTCCTCGATCCGGTCGAGAATCTCGGAGTAGAGGGTGAAGGCGGTCGCCACGCACGGCCGCGACTGCGGGGCCAGCAGGGCGATGCCCTTGTACGCCTCACGGTAGATCGCCCGGGTGATCGCATGCTGCGCGGCAAGGGCCTGGCGGACCCGCGGGTCGGTGCGGGTGGTCCGCTGGCACCACGTCAGCAGTTCGCGGTCCACCCCGAACGCGGCCAGCTCGTCGGCGGGCAGGTAGACCCGGTTGCGCTGCAGGTCCTCGTTGATATCGCGCAGGAAGTTGGTCAGCTGGAAGGCCCGGCCGAGCGCTTCGGCGGTGGGCTCCGCGTCCCGCAGCGGTCCGACGGTGCCCAGGATGGGCAGCATCTGCAGACCGATCACCTCGGCCGAGCCGCGCATGTAGCGGTTCAGCGCGGGCCGGTCCGGGTAGTCGGTCACGGTCAGATCCATCCGCATCGCCGCCAGGAACTCCTCGAAGAGGGTCAGCGGGATTCGGTACGTGCGTGCGGTGTGCAGGACGGCGGGCAGCACCGGTTCGCTGGCCTCATCGCCGTCGAAGAACTTCGCCGCCAGCCGCTCGAGCCTGGCCTCCCGATCGGAGACGCTGGCGTCGGACTGCAGATCGTCGAGGATATCGTCCGCGTAGCGGGCGAAACCGTAGAGCGCGTGTACCGGCGGACGCTGGGACGGCGTCAGCAGCCGGGTCGCCAGGAAGTAGGTGCGGCCGTGTTCGGCGTTGAGCCGACGGCAGTAGCGGTAGGACTCGCGCAACCGCTCGCCGGCGATCCCGGCGGCCTGCAACTCGGTGTTGATCATGTCCGCACCCGTTTGACTGATCCGGTGATCGTCCGTCGTCGCGAATGGTCGCCGATCGGCCCGGTGACCCGCTCGGCGGCCAACCGGCCGGACAGCAGTGCGGTGGGCACCCCCACCCCGGGCACCGTCGACCCACCCGCCAGCACCGCGTTGTCGACGCCGCGCACCAGGTTGGCCGGCCGGAAGGGACCGGTCTGGGAGAATGTGTGGGCCAGCGCGAAGGGACTGCCCGCAGTCATTCCCTGCCGGGCCCAGTCCGCCGGAGTGACGACGTCGAGGATGTCGGCGTCGGCCAACACGGCGGCACCGATGTCGGGCAGCAGCCGTTCGGCGGCGGTAGCGAGCACCTGTTGAGCGTAGGTGTCGCCCTGGGCGGCCCAGTTCACTCGAGTCGCTTCGGGGCCCGCCTCGAGATTCGGACACGGCGCCAGGACGAAGAGCAGATCGCGGCCCTCCGGCGCCAGGGAGCGATCACCGGCGGTGGGCATGGTCACCAGCAGCGAGGGATCACTCATCAGGACGCCGTCGCGAATGATCTCGTCGAAGGTCTGTGACCATTTCGCCCCGAAACTGATGTTGTGGTGCGACAGGGCATCGCCGACCGCGGGCACCCCGACATGCATGACCACGCAGGACGGGGAGGGCCGGAACTTGATCGGCCGGTGCGGGGTGCGGCCCAGCAGCTGATAGGTCAGCGGCAACTCGGTGGTCAGAACCACGGCATCGCAGGCGATCCGGTCACCGGAGTCGGTGCACACCGCCGTCACCCGGGAGCCGGAGCGCTCCAGCCGGGTCACAGTGGACCCGTAGCGGAACTGCACCCCGGCAGCGGCCGCCGCGGCAGCCAGACCCTCGGGAACCGCCCGCATGCCGCCACGCGGGAAGTACACCCCCGCGATGGTGTCCATATAAGCGATCACGGCATAAGCGGCCAGTGCCTGCTGCGGCGGAACGCCGGCATAGAGCGCCTGGAAGGTGAAGATCCGCTGCACCCGCTCGTCGGTGATGAAGCGGCCGACCATCTTCTCCCAGCCGCGGAAGCCTCCGATGGCGGCCAGTTTGGCCAGCTGCGGGGTCAGCAGGGACACCGGCGAGGAGAAATTGGACCCGATGAACCCGTCGATCTCGAGCTTGTAGAGCTCGGTCAGCCACTGCCGCAGGCGCTGATAACCGGCGGCCTGCTCGGGGCCGGCGAAGGCCTCGATGGCCGCCGACATCGCGGCGGCATCGGCGTGCACGTCCAGCACGCTGCCGTCGGCGAAGGAGGCGCGGTAGGCCGGGTCGGACGGCATGAGCTCCAGGTAGTCGCCCATCGATGCCCCGACGGCGTCGAAAGCCTCCTCGATGATGTCGGGCATGGTCAACACGGTCGCGCCGGTGTCGATCCGATACCCGCGGATATCGGCCTGGCCCACTCGCCCGCCCGGGTAGGTATAGCGCTCGACGACGGTCACCTGCCGTCCACGCCCGGCCAGTTGCAGTGCGGCTGAGAGCCCTGACAGTCCGGCACCGATCACGACGACGTGGTCGGTGCTTCCTGGAACGGTTCGCATGAAACGCCTCTCTCTACGTCAGCCGCAGGGTGCAGACGGCGGCCATATCGGCCAGCGCCGACTGCACCCAGTCGTCGATCCGGTTGTCACACACCATCTGGTTGGCGGTCGCCACCCGTTCGGCGATCAACTCCTCGATCCAAGCAGGCGCACCGGTCGCCACAATCAGGGAGCGCCAGTGGGCGATGTCGGCATCGCCGAGTTCGGCGGCATTCATCAGTTCGGTGAACTCGCGGCGGGTCGCGGCGTCGGCCATCCGCTGGGCCGCCACCACCAGACTGGTGGCCTTGCGCTCGGCGAGGTCGCCGCCGGCGGGCTTGCCGGTCACCGCCGGTGACCCGAACACCCCGAGGATGTCATCGCGCATCTGGAAGGCCTCGCCCACCGCGCTGCCATAGGCCCCGAGAGCGCCGATCAGGTCTTCGCGGCCCGCCATCGCCGCGCCGATCTCCAACGGCCGTCGCACGGTGTAGTTGCCCGACTTGCGCCGGGCAACGTCGAGCACGGCGTCCAGAGCGGGCAGGGCTCCGGCGTCATTGGCGATATCGGCGCACTGTCCGACGGCCAGTTCGATCCGCATGGCGTCGTAGTGCGGCCAGGCCCGCGCCAGGGCGTCGGGCGCAACGCCGCTCTCGCGCATCATCTGTTCGGCCCACACCAGGCACAGGTCCGAGAGCAGGATGGCCAGCGAGGTGCCGAACCGCTCCGGAGAGCCGGACAGGCCGTGCTCGCGGTGCCACTGGCCGAACTGCAGGTGGGCGGCAGGCCGGCCGCGACGCAGGGGCGAGTCGTCCATGACGTCGTCCTGCAGCAGCGCGAACGCATGCAGCATCTCCAGGCCCGCGGACGCCCGCAAGGCGGCCGCGTCGGCCCTGGCGTCGTCGCCGGAGTCGGCGCCGCACAGCCAGCCCAGGTACATGAAGGTCGAGCGCAGACACTTGCCCCCGTCGAGGAACCCGGACAAGACCTCGGCGCTGATGTCGACACCGGTGCGCTCAAGTTGCGGGACACACCGGGTGTCGACGAAGTCGGCCACCTGATCCAGTGCGCGCCGGCGTACCCCGGCGCGCCAGATCTCGAACTCGGCCCCGGACGACTCGACCGTCCAGCGCGCGGCGGCGGTCCCCCCACCGCGGGGCGACGTGACGTCGATCGCGCGCACTGACTGCTCCTGTTCCACGGGTCCCCTCGTCCCGACCTACTTTCCAATTCAAGACGACAAGTCCGCTTCCCGCCCGCCGGATCCCACATGGTCACCTACGCGTAATGATTCCCGACCGGCTCTAGCTGGGGATTTGGGCCCCCAACAGGCAGTTGGGTGAAAGGCTGCCGACATGACACAACTGAACGGGAAGGTCGCCCTGGTGACCGGTGCGTCGTCCGGACTGGGCGCCGACGTCAGTCGGCTTTTCGCCGAACGCGGGGCAGAAGTGTTCGGCATCGCCCGCGACGCGGCCCGGATGGCGGAGGTCTTCGAGTCAGTCCCCGGCGGCGCCTACGCTCCCGCCGATATCACCGACCCGCGGGCCTGCCGCGAGGCGGTCGCGCAGTGCGTGGACCGCTTCGGCCGGCTCGACATCCTGGTCAACGCGGCCGGTTTTCACCAGATGCGCCACACTGCCGAGGTCACCGACGAGGACTGGGCCTATGACCTGGCGGCCAACCTCAACGGCCCGTTCTTCCTGTGTCGGGCCGCGCTGCCGCATCTGTTGGAGTCCGGCGGCAACATCGTCAACGTCGCCTCGGTCGCCGGGGTCGAGGGTGAGGTCTACTCCGCCGGCTACTGCGCCGCCAAGCACGGCCTGGTCGGGTTGACCCGGGCGCTGGCCGTCGAGTTCACCAAGGAGCGCCTTCGGGTCAACGTGGTGTGCCCGGGCGGCATGCTGACCCCGCAGGTCACCGATTTCGCCGCCCCGGAGCAGGCCGACTACAAGCTCATCATGCGCATTGCCGCCCCGCGCGGGCTGATGCAACCGCGTGACGTGTCCTCGGTGATCGCATTCCTGGCCAGCGACGATGCCGCCGCCGTGCACGGGGCGGTCTATGTCGTCGACAACGGCAAACTGGCCGGCTGACCTGCGGCGGTTACCCCGCAGCGGCCTGCAGCACGCCGATCTTGTCCGGGCAGTACGTGCTCAGCGCCGCGCCGACGAACTGCCAGGCCTGGGACTGGGTGGCATCCCGGTCCAGGTTGCGCGAGACGAATGCGGCCGAGGCGTACGCGTCGCCATCGACACCCATGGCCAGCCGTTTGCACGCGATCTTGCCCAGCCAGGCGTTGTAGTCACGCTGTCCGTAGATGCCGAACGTGTGCAACTGGTCGGCGAAGTCGATATCGGGGTCGGCCTGGGCCGGCGCAGCGGCCATCACAGCCGCCGCGACGGCTGCGACCGCCACCAGTGAGCGCCCGAACGTAGTCATACCTACAGATTGTAAGCCCGTTCAGCACCGCCGAACCCGGAGGACCATAATGAGCGTTATGCGCAGACACGCCCGTTGGGCCGGCACGGTCGCGATGATGGCGGCTTTGGTCGCGGCGGTTTCGCCGTCGACGGCGGCAGCCGATGCCACCGACGATTACCCCATCCCGAACCGGATGCTCAAGACGACCTGCACGGCCGAGCAGATCATGGCCGCCGCCCGGGACGTGGAACCGATCTACTACGAGCGCTACATGATCGACTACAACAACAAGTCCCCGCAGGTCCAGCAGGCGGCTCGGGACTATATCCACGATTTCTACGCCAAGTCACCGGAGTTGCGCCGCGCATGGTCGGAGGAACTGGCCACCAACATCTACTCCGATCCCCTGGCATTCCAGTGGCCCAACCACGCCAAGCTGTTCTTCAACAACAAGGGTGTGGCGGCAAACACCACCGATATCTGCAACCAGTACCCGCCTGACGACATGTCGGTCTGGACATGGTGAGCACCCCGCCGGTGATCGAGCGCTGGCTGCGAATCATCGAAAGCGGTGACACCGCGGAACTCGACGACATGCTCGCCGAGGACGCGGTGTTCTTCTCCCCGGCGGTGTTCGCGCCCCAGCACGGCCGGGCGACCACAGCGGCCTATCTGCGGGCCGCCGAGACGATGTTCTCCGGAACCGGTTTCCACTACGTCGAGAAGTGGTTCGGCGATCACTCCGCGGTTCTGCACTTCGCCGCCGTGGTCGACGGACTCTCCGTGGAGGGCATCGACATGATCCATTGGAATGACGACGGCA
>JBFYOR010000368.1:0-4305 GCA_041303695.1 Mycobacterium sp.
AACCGCGCCAACTTCATGTGGACCAACGCCCCGCACACCGAGTACGACCACGACTTCGCCAAGTATCCGCTCAGCGGCGAGGGTGACGACGATGACGACGAGGGCCGCAGCAAGTTGCTGCACCGCCGCATCGACGTCGACTACAACGGCTGGTGGATGTGCATGATCCCGCGCCGGGTGGCCGAGGAGTTGGGCCAGCCGCTGCCCCTGTTCATCAAGTGGGACGACGCCGACTACGGACTTCGGGCCGGTGAGCACGGCTACCCCACGGTGACGATGCCCGGCACGGCGATCTGGCACATGGCCTGGAGCGACAAGGATGACGCCATCGACTGGCAGGCGTACTTCCACCTGCGCAACCGGCTGGTGGTGTCGGCGCTGCACTGGGACGCCCCGGTGGGCGGGCTGGTCAAGAGCTCGATCAAGGCAACGTTGAAACACCTGCTATGCCTTGAGTACTCGACCGTGGCGATCCAGAACAAGGCGATCGAGGACTTCCTGGCCGGCCCGGAACACATCTTCTCGATCCTGGAGTCGGCGCTGCCGGACGTGCGCGCACTGCGCCAGCAGTACCCCGATGCCGTGGTGCTGCCCGGTGCGACCGCACTGCCCCCGCCCAGCGGCCGGACCAGGGTCCACAAACCTCCGGTGTCGCTGCCCGCCATCGGCCTCCGGTTGGCCCGGGGGCTGGTCCACCAGTTCCGCACCGCTGATCCCGACGCCCATACCCGGCCGCAACTGAACGTGCCCACCCAGGACGCCAGGTGGTTCCTGCTGTGCAATGTCGACGGCGTCACGGTCACCACCGCCGACGGCCGCGGCGTGGTCTACCGGCAGCGTGACCGGGCCAAGATGACCGAGTTGCTCAAAGCTTCGCTGCGCCAGCACATCCGGCTGGCCCGGAAGTACGACCACATGCGCAAGGTCTACCGGCAGGCGCTTCCGGAGTTGTCGAGCCAGCGCAAGTGGGAGACGGTGTTGTTGGACGAATCGACCGTCGATGCCTGATTTCACGATGCCTGAGTTGCAGGAGCCCGCACCCACCGGCGAAGTCGCCGCACTGGTCGGCGTCCAGTCCGCGCTGGCCACCCCTGCGGCCATCACCGTCGCCCGGGCGATGTCGCACTTCGGCGAACATGCGGCCGGATGGGTGGCACTGTCCGGGGTCGGCGCGCTGCTGGCGCCGCGCCGGCGTCGGGACTGGCTGCTGGTGGGTGTGGGCGCGGTCGCCGCGCACGCGGCGGCGATTGCGATCAAGCTGGTGGTGCGCCGGCGTCGTCCGCACCACCCGGATATCGCCGTCAACGTGGGCACGCCAAGTTCGCTGAGCTTCCCCTCGGCGCACGCGACGTCCAGCACGGCCGCCGCTATGCTGCTGTGCCGGGCCACCCGGTCGCCGTTGCCGCTGGTCGTGGTGCCGTTGATGGCGCTGTCGCGGCTGGTTCTCGGGGTGCACTACCCCTCTGATGTGCTCGCCGGGATCGCCGTCGGCGCCGCAGTCGCCCGGGCGACGGCCCAGTTCGGCGGGGAGAAGGAGAAGGGACGACTGTGACCACGAGTGAGGCTGAGGTCACCGGCCCGCCGAGCAATCTGTTCTCCGCGATCATCAAGGCGATCCGGCCGCGGCAGTGGGTGAAGAACCTGCTGGTGCTCGCCGCTCCGCTGGCCGCGCTCGGTGCGGACGTCCACTACGACTACCGCGGCGTGTTGTTCAACGTGGGAATCGCGTTCGTCGTGTTCTGCATGGCCGCCTCGGCGATCTATCTGGTCAACGACGCCCGCGACGTGGAAGCCGATCGCGCCCACCCCACCAAGCGGTACCGGCCGATCGCCGCCGGTGTGTTGCCGGTCGGGCTGGCCTACGGGATAGCCACCGTCCTCGGCGTCGGCTGCCTGGCGATCTCCTGGTGGCTGACACCGCAACTGGCCGTGGTGATGGCGGTTTACCTGGCGATCCAACTGGCGTACTGCTTCGGGCTCAAACACCAACCGGTGCTTGACATCTGCATCGTGTCGTCGGGGTTCCTGATCCGTGCCATCGCCGGTGGCGTGGCCGCCGGGATCCCGCTGTCGCAGTGGTTCCTGTTGGTGATGGCGTTCGGCTCGCTGTTCATGGCTGCCGGTAAGCGCTACGCGGAGTTACAACTCGCCGAGCGCACCGGCGCGAAGATCCGCAAGTCGCTGGAGAGCTACACCAGCACCTACCTGACGTTCGTCTGGACGCTGTCGGCGACCGCCGTGGTGCTGTGCTACGGCCTGTGGGCGTTCGAGCAGGACGGCGGCCGCGGGTCCTGGTTCGTCATCTCGATGATCCCGTTCACCGTCGCGATTCTGCGGTATGCGGTCGACGTCGACGGTGGACTGGCCGGTGAGCCCGAGGAGATCGCACTGCGCGATCGCGTGCTGCAACTGCTGGCCCTGGCCTGGATCGGAACCGTCATTGCCGCCGTCGTCCTCGCTTAGCGCGCCGGCCGTCAGCGCAGGGGGACCCCGAACCGGCGGCCCCGCAACCCTTTCCGGCCGCCGGGTGTGGCCGGCGTTCCCCTACTCGGCGCTGACCCGGGTCAGCCTGTGGGCCACCGTGGCAGTGGTGTCGGCGCTGTGGGCGTGGGGAGCCTGGCAGCGCCGGTGGATCGCCGACGACGGCCTGATCGTGCTGCGCACCATCCGGAACCTGTTGGCCGGCAACGGCCCGGTATTCAATGCCGGGGAGCGGGTGGAGTCCAACACCTCCACCGCATGGACCTATCTGGTCTATCTGGGAAGCCTGATCGGCGGACCGCTGCGACTGGAGTATGTGGCCCTGGGGCTGTCGCTGATTTTCAGCGTCGCCGGCGTGGCGATGGTCATGCTGGGGACCGCCCGGCTCTACGCGCCGGGCCTGCGCGGGCGCAGCGCGATCATGCTGCCGGCCGGCGTGCTGGTCTACATCGCCGTGCCGCCGGCCCGCGACTTCGCCACCTCCGGGCTGGAGAACGGTCTGGTGACCGGATGGCTGGGACTGCTGTGGTGGATGCTGGTCTGCTGGGCTCAGGCCCGGGGCAAGCCGGCCCGGGCCTGGTTCGTCGCCGCGCTGGCATTCGTGGCGGGCCTGAGCGTGCTGGTGCGCCCGGAGTTGGCCCTGATCGGCGGACTCGCGCTGGTGATGATGCTCATCGCCGAGCGGGGCTGGCGCCGGCGGGCGCTGATCGTGCTGGCCGGCGGGCTGCTGCCGGTGGGCTATCAGATCTTCCGGATGGGGTACTACGCGCTGCTGGTTCCGCAGACCGCGATCGCCAAGGACGCCTCCGGCAGCAAGTGGGACCAGGGCTTCATCTATCTGGACAACTTCACCGGCCCCTACGCGCTGTGGATACCCGCGGTTCTGCTGATCGGACTGGCCCTGGTGCTGCTGGCCGGTCACTCGGGTTCGCCGGACGGTTCCGGCCGGTGCCGCCAGCCGGCCCGCCGCGTCCAGAGCCCGTCGGCGGTGGTGGTGTTCATGCTCCTCAGCGGTGCGCTGCAGGCCGTGTACTGGATCCGCCAGGGCGGTGACTTCATGCACGGACGGGTGCTGCTGGCCCCGCTGTTCTGTCTGCTCGCTCCGGTATCGGTGATCCCGCTGACCGTTCCGCGGGGCAACTGGTTCACCCGGGAGAAGGGCTACCTGCTCGGCGGTACGGCGGCGGCGATGTGGCTGGCCCTGGCCGGCTGGGCGCTGTGGGCCGCGAACTCGGCGGGCATGGGCGCCGACGCCACCCGGGTCACGTACTCCGGGATCGTCGATGAGCGCAAGTTCTACTCCCAGGCCACCGGCCATGCCCATCCGGTGACCGCGGCGGACTACCTGGACTACCCACGGATGCGGGCGGTGCTGGTGGCCATCAACAACACCCCCGACGGAGCTCTGCTGCTGCCGTCCGGCAACTACGACGTATGGGACGTCGTGCCCGCGCTGCCGCCCAACCCGCCACCGCCCGGTGTCCCGATGGACAGCTGGCGCCGCCAGGTCGCGCCGCACACGGTGTTCTTCACCAACCTCGGCATGCTGGGTATGAACGTCGGCCTCAACACCCGGGTGATCGATCAGATCGGCCTGGCCAACCCGATCGCCGCGCACACCGCCCGACTGCAGGACGGCCGCATCGGCCACGACAAGAACCTCTTCCCGGACTGGGCGGTCGCCGAGGGTCCGTGGCTCAAGGAACGCCCGTGGATTCCGCAATACCTCGACGAGGGCTGGATCGAGCAGGCCGGCGTCGCGCTGACCTGCCCGCAGACCGAGGACATGCTCGCCTCCATCCGGGACCCGATGACCCGGCCCCG
>JBFYOR010000369.1:0-2759 GCA_041303695.1 Mycobacterium sp.
GTGTGAGATCGGTTACACGGGCCTCGCTATCTTACTCCGGAGTAAGATAGGTTCCACCCCATCTGCTCCGCACCCACCCACGAGGCGCCCATGACCAACACCCTCCCCTCCCGCAGCGGTCGCGCCCGGGACAGCGCCGTCGGCCGGCACCGGCCCAAGCGCTCCGTGACCGATATCGGCCTGGCCCTGCTCACGCCACTGGTCGGCAGCGAGTTCCTGGACCGCCACGGCCTGCGCACTCCGTTCAACCGGGGCCTGCAGTACGGCGTCACCCAGGTCTTCTCCGCCGCCGGGGCAACCACCCGCCAGTTCACGAAGATCCAGAACCGCGGTAAGCCCGCCACCCGTCTCACCTCGCCGCCCCATGCCGACTACTTCGACCTCACGCCCGACGACGACCAGAAGATGATCGTCGAGACGGTCAAGCAGTTCGCCGAGGAGATCCTGCGTCCCGCCGCCCGCGAGGCCGACGATGCCGCCGCCTACCCGGCCGACCTGATCGCCCGGGCCGCTGAACTCGGCATCACCGCCATCAAGGTGCCGGAGGACTTCGACGGCATCGCCGAGCACCGGACCACCGTGACCAACGCACTGGTGGCCGAGGCGCTCGGCTACGGCGATATGGGCCTGGCCCTGCCGATCCTCGCCCCGGGAGGGGTGGCCTCGGCGATCACCCACTGGGGTAGCGCCGACCAGCAGGGCACCTACCTCAAGGACTTCACCGGCGAGAACGTCCCCCAGGCATGCCTGGCGATCGCCGAACCGCACCCGCTCTTCGACCCCACCGTGCTCAAGACCACCGCGGTCCGCACCCCCAGCGGCTATCGCCTCGACGGCGTCAAGTCGCTGGTGCCTGCCGCCGCCGATGCCGAAATGTTCATCATCGCAGCGCAACTCAACGGCAAGCCGACGATGTTCATCGTCGAATCCAACACCGCCGGGCTGACCGTCCGAGCCGACCGCAGTATGGGCCTGCGGGCCGCCGGGCTCGGGCAGGTCGAACTCGACAAGGTCTCGGTGCCGCTGTCGGCCCGCCTCGGCGAAGCCGACGCCGCCGACGCCGACTACGCCCGCGACTATTCCGAGGCCATCGCCCTGTCCCGGCTCGGCTGGGCCGCACTGGCAGTGGGCACCTCGCACGCGGTCCTGGATTACGTCATCCCCTACGTCAAGGAGCGCGAGGCGTTCGGCGAACCGGTCGCCCGCCGGCAGTCGGTGGCCTTCATGTGCGCCAACATCGCGATCGAGCTCGACGGACTGCGGCTGATCACCTGGCGCGGCGCCGCCCGGGCCGACCAGGGTCTGCCGTTCGCCCGGGAGGCGGCGCTGGCCAAGCGGTTCGGCACCGACAAGGGCATGCAGATCGGCCTCGACGGTGTCCAACTGCTCGGCGGCCACGGATTCACCAAGGAGCACCCGGTCGAGCGCTGGTATCGCGATCTGCGGGCCATCGGCGTCGCCGAGGGTGTCGTCGTCCTCTGAGAACTCTCCCGAAACCAACGAAAGCACAGTCATGGCAATCAATCTCGAAATGCCGCGCAAGCTCGAAGCCGTCATCGACATGGCCCATACCGGCGCCGCGGAGATCTTTCGGCCGATTTCCCGCAAGTACGACCTCGCCGAGCACGCCTACCCGATCGAACTCGACACCGTGGCCAGCCTGTTCGAGGGCATCTCGGCGGCCAACACCATCTCCTTCGCCGGGACCGACGCGTTCCGCGACAGCGATGACGGCCCGAAGGGAAACCGCAACGGCGGCAACATGTCCGCGTTGCTGAACTCCCTGGAGATCGCCTGGGGCGATATCGCGCTGCTGCTGTCGATGCCGCGCCAGGGCCTGGGCAACGCGGCCATCGCCGGTGTCGCCACCGATGAGCAACTGGCCCGACTGGGCACCGGAATCTGGGCCGCGATGGCGATCACCGAACCGTCCTTCGGATCGGATTCGGCCGCGGTGTCGACGACGGCGGTCCTCGACGGCGACTCCTACGTCATCAACGGCGAGAAGATCTACGTCACCGCCGGTTCGCGCGCCAGCCACATCGTGGTGTGGGCGACGCTGGACAAGACCAAGGGCCGCGCGGCGATCAAATCCTTCATCGTGCCGCGCGAGCATCCCGGCGTCACCGTCGAACGCCTCGAACACAAGCTCGGCATCAAGGCCTCCGACACCGCCGCCATCCGGTTCGACAATGCCCGTATCCCCAAGGAGAACCTGCTCGGCAGCCCGGAGATCCAGGTGGAGAAGGGCTTCGCCGGGGTGATGGAGACCTTCGACAGCACCCGCCCCATCGTGGCGGCGATGGCCATCGGGGTGGCCCGCGCGGCACTGGAGGAGCTTCGAACCATCCTGACTGACGCCGGCGTCGAGATCTCCTACGACAAACCCGGGCACGCCCAGAGTGCGCCGGCCGCGGAGTTCCTTCGGATGGAAGCCGACTGGGAGGCGGCCTACCTGCTGACAGTGCGCTCGGCCTGGCAGGCCGACAACGCCATCCCCAACTCCAAGGAGGCCTCGATGGGCAAGGCCAAGGCCGCCCGGGTGGCCAGCGACATCACCCTCAAGGCCGTCGAGATGGCCGGCACCACAGGCTATTCCGAGCAGACGCTGCTGGAGAAGTGGGCCCGCGACTCCAAGATCCTGGACATCTTCGAAGGCACCCAGCAGATCCAACTGCTGGTGGTGGCACGCCGGCTGCTGGGGCTCAGCTCAGCCGAGCTGAAGTAGCCGCCCAAACACAAGAAAGCGGGCCGCCGGC
>JBFYOR010000370.1:0-4193 GCA_041303695.1 Mycobacterium sp.
AGATGATCGTCCACCAGCCGTTGCCGCGCTCGGCCACGGTCACCCACAGCGGCCGGGTGGCCGAACTCTGGGACAAGGGCAAAGCCGCGCTGCTGGTGGTGGAGGCCGACACCTTTGCGCCCGATGGGTCGAAGCTCGTCACCAACCGCTATCACGCTTTCATCCGGGGCGAGGGTGGTTTCGGCGGCGAGAAGGGGCAGAGCACTTCGGTGCAACTACCCGACCGCAAGCCGGACGCCTCGGTGCAACGCCCCATCATGGTTCAGCAGGCTCTGCTCTATCGGCTCTGCGGTGACAAGAACCCGATGCACTCGGATCCGGCCATCGCGAAGCTGGGCGGGTTCGACGTTCCATTGCTGCACGGTCTGTGCACCTACGGCATGGCTCTGAAGGCGGCGGTGGACGAACTGCTAGACGGCGATGTGACCGCCGTCGCGAAATATTCGACCCGGTTCGCCCGGCCGGTCTTTCCCGGCGAGACGCTTCAGATCAACATGTGGCGCGAGGACGCACGGATTCTGCTGGGCGTCGGGGTGGTCGGCCGCGAGGGCGCTGCGCTGACCAACACCGTCGTCGTGCTCGCCACCTGATGCTGACTACTAATCCGAGGGAGTGCTGATGGCTGGATTCGCCGGGAAAGTCGCGGTGGTCACCGGGGCAGGATCAGGCATCGGGCGGGCACTGGCCACCGAACTCGGGCGCCGAGGCGCGTCGCTGGCGATCAGCGACATCGACACCGAGGGCTTGGCGGCCACGGAGCGAACCTTGACCTCGATCGGTGCGCCGGTCAGGGCAGACCGCCTCGACGTGACCGAACGCGAGCGGTTCCTGATCTACGCCGATGAGATCAAGGACCACTTCGGCAAGGTCAACCAGATCTATAACAACGCCGGCATCGGCTTCAGCGGCGACGTCGATGTCACCCCGTTCAAAGACATCGAGCGCGTAATGGACATCGACTACTGGGGCGTGGTGAACGGCACCAAGGCGTTCCTGCCGCACCTGATCGCATCCGGCGACGGGCACGTCATCAATGTCTCAAGTGTCTTCGGTCTTTTCGCGATGCCGGGGCAGGCCGCCTATAACTCGGCGAAGTTCGCAGTGCGCGGATTCACCGAAGCGCTGCGCATGGAGATGGTTCTGGCGAAGCATCCGGTGAAGGTCACCACGGTGCACCCCGGTGGCATCCGGACCCCCATTGTCCGCAACATGGCAGGTGTCGAAGGTGTCGACACGGCCACGATGGCCCAGGTTTTCGACACTAAGCTGGCCCACACGTCACCGGAGAAGGCTGCGATCGTCATTCTGGACGGTGTGGCCAAGAACAAGGCCCGAGTGCTCATCGGCCCCGATGCCAAGATCTCCGACATCGTCGTCAGGGTCACCGGTCTGGGCTATCAACGGGCACTCATGGCCATGGCGAAACGCTTTCTGCCACCCGCACGCTGAGGAGGGCCTGCCATGGCATCGCCTCGGGTTGCGATCATCGGCGCCGGAATGTCCGGCATCTGCATGGGCATCACCCTGCTCGACGCCGGGATCGATACCTTCACGATCTACGAACAGGCCGCGGAGGTGGGCGGTACCTGGCGGGACAACACGTATCCGGGTCTCTACTGCGACGTACCTTCCCGGTACTACTCCTACTCCTTCCGACCCAACGCCGAGTGGTCGCGGCTGATGCCGCCGGCCGCCGAGATCCAGAGCTACTTCCGCGCCGTGGCCACCGAGCGCGGCGTACGCGCACACACCAGGTTCAACACCGAGGTCAGCGCCGCCCGCTACACCGACGGTGGCTGGTGCGTCTCGGCCGACGGCGGTGAGGAGCACTACGACGTCCTGATCCTGGCCACCGGCATACTGCGGGTGCCTCGCTACCCGGACATCCCGGGCCGGGAAGACTTCGCCGGTCCGGCGTTCCATTCCTCGCGCTGGGATCACTCGATTAAGCTGGCAGACAAGAGTATTGGTCTTATCGGCACCGGTTCCACGGGCGTGCAGATCGTTTCCGCTCTGGGTGGGAACGTTCGTCAGTTGACCGTGTTCCAGCGCAGCGCACAATGGGTGCTGCCCTGGGTCAACGCCTACTACGGGCCGTGGACCAGGGCCGCCATTCGGCGTTTCCCGGCTCTGGGCAAGGCCGGCTACTGGTTCTGGGGCTTCTTCGTCCGCAACATGATCGGTCCCGCGCCGGTACGGCCGGGGTTCCAGCGCTGGCTTTTCAGCAACCTGGCGCGCCGCAATCTGCAGCTCTCGGTGCGCGATCGGCAATTGCGCGCCGCACTGACGCCCACGGACCAACCGCTGTGTCGGCGCGGAATTCTGGGGCCGCGCTACTACCGCGCAATCCAGAAGCCCGGCGTGGAGGTGGTCACCGGCGCTGTCGACCACATCGAACCGCGCGGTGTGGTGACCGACGACGGCGAACTTCACGAGCTTGATGTCCTGGTGTACGCCACTGGTTTCGACGCCCGCGCCTACGCCGCGCCGATGACGGTGGTGGGGGAGGATGGGCGAAGTCTCGCCGACGCATGGTCCGCGGGGGCGCGCGCCTATCGTTCCGTCGCGGTGCCCGGCTTCCCCAACATGTTCTTGATGCTGGGGCCGCACTCGCCGGTGGGCAACCAGTCGCTGGTGCCGATCGCCGAGGACCAGGCCCGCTACGCGCTGTGGTGGATCAGTCAGATCCGCGATCGCCGTGTGAAAGCTGCCGCGCCGACCGAGGCCGCCACCGACCTTTACAACGACGAGATCCGGGCCGCGATGCCCAACACCACCTGGGTTGCCGGCTGCAATAGTTGGTATCTCGGGGAAGACGGCGTTCCGGAACTCTTCCCCTGGGTGCCCGACCGGCACACCGAACTACTCCGCGAACCGGTCACTGCTGACTTCGACATCCGGATGGCGTGACGGGGAGATTGACAAAACCCCAGGACGAACAGTGGCTGATTGCACTGCGTCCGTGCGTGGATGGAGGCGGGCGTCCCACAGTCAGAGGAGCGTGACGGAGGACTGGATGCTGTTGACGCCGTCAACACCTCCCACGTTTCCCCAGGTGTTTTCGCGTCGTCTGACGTGTTCTCGCGTCGTCGAAGACAGCGTTTTGACTGTTCAGGGCGTTTTCCGGAGCGGGTTCGATTCCCGGCAGCTCCACAAGAACAGGCCAGGCCGAAAGGCCTGGCCTGTTTTGCTTATGGCTGACACGGTGCCAGAAGATTGGGGCTTCGATGAGCCGGGCGTCCGCGACGCGCTTACGGACTGCGATAGCGCAGGTCAGGGTTTGCCTGCACCATGTCGTCGTAGAGGATGGCCATCCGGTCGATGTACCAGAGCTTGGCGCCGGTGATGAGTGTCATCCCCAACACGGTGGGCCAGAGCTCGAATCTGGCGAGCCCCCAGATCAGGAACGGAAATCCGGCCAGCGAGGCAATGTTGAGCGCGTTAGGAAGCCACCTATGGCGCTCCGGCACCGGAGCTTCCTTGCGGTTAGACCAGAACCGCTCTCCCAGAACGCATTTAGAGATCCAAGCATGGTCATCTCTTGCCGGCCCGAAGGCCCGCGGGTTGAACCAAATCCACCAGAGAGCAACTGCAATGGGGATCAGGGACCAGTACCCGAGCCAGGCGCGGCTCCAGATGGCTGCGACAAGAAGTGGCAGGGTAGTTATCACCCTGGTCCAGCCGCTCCACGGGTTAGCGTGGCGGGCCCAGCCGGTGTCGTTGAGCCCGAAGGCCGAGGCGATGCGGTTCTCCAACGTCATCTTTGGGATCGCCTCCCGAGCGCCAGGTCAAGAAAGGCCTCGAAGGTCGTCGCGATGTTCATCGGTTCGTCGGGATAGAGCCCACTCCACATGGTGGCAAGGATCGCGGGGGAGAGAACAAGCAGCGGTACCTGCTGCAAAGCGTCGCTGTCGATTTCGCCGCGCTCGGCCGCGTCGTGCGCCCACTGCCGGATCTGCTCGGCCACCGGATCCAAGACCCGCTGGCGGTAGACCGCCGCCACTTCGGGGGACTCGCGGCCTTCGGTCATGACCAACCGGATGAGCCCCATCCACGGCGATCCCTCCACGGTCGCCAGCAGCGGAGTCACGACTCGGCTCAAAAAGTCCCGCAGTGACTCGTCGTCCGCTGGCTGGGCCGCTTTGAGGGCTGTGATCCGCTGGTCGAGCACGTCGCTGATGACGCCGGCGAAC
>JBFYOR010000371.1:0-11230 GCA_041303695.1 Mycobacterium sp.
GTCGTAGTAGTACGTATGGCAGACGCTCATGTCCCAGTTCAACTGGCCGGCGGGCCGGGGCGGATCATTGGGCATGGCCTGGCCGGGACACCACTGGAACGGACCATAGGTATAGGCGTGCGCCGGGGCGGACCCGATGGCGACAGCGGCAACGCTGAAGCCACCGAACACCGCCATAGCAGTCGCTATTCGTGCGGCCTTGACGTTCATCTGCGTACTGTAGGTCCGCCACGGCCCGCGGCAGGGCAAATAAGGCGGTTTTCGTGACGCCATGGGCCCGCTCATTTCAGCAACCTCGACATCCGTCGGTCGGCAAGCACCTTGCTGCCGGTCTGACATCTCGGACAGTACTGAAAGGACTTGTCCGCGAAGGACACCTCCCGCACCGTATCCCCGCACACCGGGCAGGGCAGACCCGTGCGCCCATGAACGGCCAGCCCGGACCGCTTCTCCCCCTTGAGCGTCGCGGCCTGCTGACCCACCGAGCGTTCCAGCGCATCCCCGAGCACCGACACCATGGCGGCGTGCAATGCCGCCACCTGAGCCTCGGTGAGTTTGGCGGCCGTGGCGAACGGCGACAGCCTGGCGCGGTGCAGAATCTCATCGCTGTAGGCGTTGCCGACTCCGGCGATCACCTTCTGATCGGTGATGACGGTCTTGATCCGGCCGCTGTTGCCGGCCAGTCGTGCCCCGAGGGCGGCAGCGCTGAGACTCAGCGCGTCCGGACCCAGCCCGACGATTCCCGCGACCGCACGGGGGTCGTCGACCACCCACACCGCCAACCGCTTCTGGGTTCCGGCCTCGGTCAGGTCGAAACCCCGACCCGAACCCAGGTGCACCCGCAGCGCGATCGGACCCTTGCCGGGTCGCAGCGGCGCCGGGCTGAGCGAGTCCGACCAGCGCAGCCACCCGGCCCGGGACAGATGGGTGATCAGGTAGAGGTCGCCGGCCTGCAGCCCGAGGTACTTGCCCCACCGGTGTGCGGCGGTGACGGTGCGTCCGTGCAGTGCTGCGGTCGGCGGATCGAAGGTCTTGCACACCGACAGCGACGCGACGTCGACACGCTCAACCGTTCCGCCGACCGCGTGCCGGCGCAGGTGGTCGGCGAGTGCCTCGACCTCGGGGAGTTCCGGCATCGCTTGAGGCTGTCTAGCCGCCGATGGCGCGTCCGGCGCCGCGCAGTGGCATTGAGAACACCCAGCCGACGAGCGACAGCAGGATGGCCGCCCAGATCGCGGTCCACCAGAACTGGTCGATCTGCAGGCCCCAGTGCGTGGTGTGTTCGGTGATCCAGGCGGTGATCCACAACATCAACGCATTGACCACGACGTGGAACAACCCGAGGGTGAGGATGTACAGCGGGATGGACAGCAGCGTGACGATCGGCTTGATGAGCGCGTTGACCAGACCGAAGATGACCGCAACGACGAAGACGATGCCGATCTTCTGCACTGACGTGTCGCCGCCGACGAAACTGACGCCCGGAACGATGAGGGTGACCACCCACAGTGCCAAGCCGGTGACCGCGGCACGGCCGAGAAAAGATCCCATGGGTCCGATCCTTTCACGCGCGCAGCAGATAAGTGTCCATGATCCAGCCGTGACGGACGCGGGCGGCGGCGCGCACTGCGGCGATACGCTCACCGATCTCGCCGACGGTGCCAGACATCAGCAGTTCGTCGGGCGTGCCCAGGTAGGCGCCCCACCAGATCCTGGTGTCCGGCGGGCAATCCAGGAAGGCGCACTCCCCGTCGAGCATCACCACCGCCGACCCGGAGAGACCCGCCGCCCGTAACTTCCGCCCGGTGGTGATCAGCACCGGTTCGCCGATGTCGTTGAGCGGGATGCGGTGTCGCGCCGTCAGCACCTGCACGGCGGTGATGCCGGGGATCACGTCGTAGGTCAGCTCGACCTGGCGGGCGACGTCATCGAGGATCCGCAATGTGCTGTCGTACAGCGACGGATCACCCCAGGCCAGAAAGGCACCGACCTCCCCGGCGGCGAGTTCGGTCTCGATCGCCTGCGCCCACAGTCGCGCCCGCGCGGCATGCCAGTCGGTGACCGCCGTGGTGTAGTCGACATCGGCGTCGCGAACGGGATCGGGCAGTTCCACGAACCGGTAGTTCGGCTCGGCGATGAAACGCCGGCAGACTTCCCGACGCAGTTCCACGAGATCGCTCTTGGCCGCGCCCTTGTCCATCGCGAAGAACACCCGGGTGTCGTTGAGCGCCCGGATCGCCTGGGTGGTCACGTGGTCGGGATCGCCCACCCCGATTCCGATGACGTGAATCCGGCGCATGGCGCTGAGCCTAGCGAGCGCTGCGGACAGCCCACCGGCCGAGCAGTGCCAGCGCGAAACACCCACCCATGACACCCGATATCAGCAGCGGCAGCCGCCCGTCGGCTCCCCACAACAGTCCCGCCCACACCCCGGCGAACAGGATCGCCAGTCCGCTGCAGCCCTGGAATACTCCCTGCGCGGTGGCCTGCCGGTCGGCGCCGGCCAGCGAGGACGCCCAGGCCTTCCCGACCCCGTCGGTGCACGCCGTGAACAGCCCGTAGACGCCGATCAGCAGCCAGGCCACCACCGGGTCGGTGGTCAACCCCAGCCCGATATAGCCGATGGCGAAGAACACCAGCCCGATGCCGAATACCGCCGAGCGGGGTATCCGGTCGGCCAGCAGACCGGCCGGAAAGCTGGCCGCCGCGTAGACCAGGTTGTAGGTGACGTAAGCCAGGATCACCTCGACGACGCCGAATCCGATCTCGTTGAGCCGCAACAACAACAGCGCGTCCGGGAAGTTCACCAGACCGAAGCCGACGACGACGGCCGTCACCCGCCAGTACCGCCCGGATAGCTCCCGCACCCCGCTCAGGATCGGTTGACGGGGCGGGCGGGGTCCGCGGCGCGGCTTCTCTCGGACCAGGACGAGCAGCAGTACCGAGAGCACCGCCGGAACGATCGCGATATAGAGCAACGGTGCAATCTGCTGGTCCAGCAGTTCGTAACCCAGCAGGCCGATCAGCGGGCCGACCACCGCCCCCAGGGTGTCCATCGCCCGGTGGAAGCCGAAAACCTTTCCACGCGAACCGGAATCGATTCCGTCGACCAGAAGCGCATCCCGGGGCACACCGCGCAGTCCCTTTCCGAGCCGGTCGACGACCCGGCCGGTCAACACCCCCGGCCACGCTCCGGCGAGGGCGACGATCACCTTGCCCAGCGCCGCCATCCCGTATCCGGTCGCGATGAGCGGGCGCTTGGCGAACCGGTCGCCGAGCGGGCCGACGGCCACTTTGGTCAGCGACGCCGCACCCTCGGCCGCACCCTCGATCGCCCCGACCACCGCTGGCGGGGCGCCCAGGACAGTCGTCAGGTAGATCGGCAGTAGCGGGTAGAGCAACTCACTGGCGGTGTCCTGCAGGAACGACACCGCGGAGAGCACCCGTACATTGCGGGTCAGCCAGGCGGCCACCCGCCGCTACCGGCCGGCCGTTGGGGCGACGGGTGCGAGCACGAAGAAGTTCTCCTCCTCCTGCACGAAGTGCAGGCACAGCAGCGCGTGCAGACCGTACAGACAGGCGAGCAGGTCATCGGACTGCTCGGCGGTGACGGTTCCGGCGGTCTCGGCGATCTCGCGGTGGCTGTGCAGCCGCCCAGCCAACCGGTGGATCTCGGCGTGCATGCGGCTCATGGTGGCGGTGGCCTCCGCACTGCCCAGTGGTCCGGCCAGCGCCGGGTAAAGCGCGGCGTCCTCGGCATCCTCATGCGGAAGCAGAGTGTCCTGCAGGAACACGTCGACGGCGCGCAGTGTCTCCAAGGCGGCGTCGCGATGACCGGCGGAGACCTGCTGGGCGGCGTCGCGCAGCATCGACAGGTCGTCGCGCATCCGGTCGTGCTCACCGGCGAAGCGGCGCAGCAGATCCTCGGCCTGACGAGTCAGCGGCGCGGTCCCGGTGTGCTCTCCGCGAAGCGCCCGCAACGCGTTGAGGATCACCGCGAGGTCGATCCCCTCCTGCAGCAGCGCCCCCGCCGCCGGGGCGAGCAGCCCGAATGCGGCAAAACCCATGGCCACCAACGACAGTCCCATTCCGACGCCGGCGCTCTGTACGGCGATGCGGCGGGAGCGGCGCGCGATCAGCATGGCGTCGGCGAGCCGGTCCAACCGGTCGGTGGTCAGCACGATATCGGCGGCCTCGGAACTTGCCGTCGATCCGCGGGCCCCCATGGCTATTCCGACGTCGGCGGCGGCCAGGGCCGGCGCATCGTTGACCCCGTCGCCGACCATGGCCGTCACGGCCCGTTCGCGTTCGGCGCGCACCCGGGCGACCTTGTCCTGCGGCGTCTGCTGGGCGGCGACCTCGTCGAGGCCCAGCACAGTGCCGATCTCCCGCGCGGGGGCCGGACGGTCACCGGTCAGCATCACCACCCTTGTGATGCCGGCGGCCCGTAACCGGCGCAGCGTCCGCGGGGCATCCGGACGCAGCGGGTCGGTCAGCATGATGGCGCCGACGAGATCGCCGTCGACCCGCACCCACGCCACTACCGCACCGTCGAGTGACGCCCGGGACAGCACCGATGCGGTCCAGTCGGCCACGTCACCGTCCAGGCCCAGGTTGCCGACATGCACCCGACGGCCGTCGACGGTCGCGGCGACGCCCGTTCCGGCCTCCTCCTCGGTGTCGGTCGGCATGCTCAACGACAGCCCGCGGATACGCGCCTCGTCGACGATGGCCGCAGCGAGTACGTGCGGGGAAAGCTGGTCGGCGGAGGCGGCTAGGCCGAGAACCTCATCGACCGTCCAGTCCGGCGCGGTGACCACGTCGGTTCCGCGGGGCCGCCCCGTTGTCAGTGTGCCGGTCTTGTCGAGCACCAATGTGGTTGCGCGGCCGAGCGTTTCCAGCGGTCCGCCGCCGCGTACCAGGACTCCGATCCGCGAGGCGCGCGATAGCCCGGACACGATCGCGACCGGTGCGGCCAGCAGCAGCGGACACGGGGTCGCCACCACCAGCACGGCGACCGCCCGGGCGGCCGATCCGCTGAGCAACCATGCCAGTCCGGCCACGATGAGCGCGAGCGGGACGAACCAGGCGGCCACCCGGTCGGCGATGCGCACCAGCGGCGCAGACTCCGCCGCTGCCTGCTTGGCCAGTCGCACGATCCCGGCGTACGTGCTGTCCGCGGCGGTGGCAATGGCCCGCATCTCCAGCACCGCTCCGGCGTTGACGCTGCCGCTGCGCACCGTCTCCCCGCGGGCGTAGCTCACCTGCAACGGTTCACCGGTCAGTGCCGAGTCATCGATCTCGGCCGACTGGGAATGCACCCGTCCGTCGACCGGAAGCACCTCGCCGGGGCCGACGACCAGCAGGTCGTCGACGGCGATCGCGTCAAGGTCGACCACCTCGATCACGTCACCGCTGCGCCGCCGCGCGGTCCGGGGCACCCGATCCAGCAGCGCGCGCAGATCCTTGGTCGCGCGCCGTTCGGCAGCCGCATCCAGCGCCTGACCGGTCGCGAGCATCACCCCGATCAGCGCACCGGCCAGGTACTCGCCGACCGCGAGCGCACCGCCCAGCGACAGCACGGCCAGAACGTCGACGCCGAACCGGTGCTCCCGCAGAGCGGCGATCACCCACCACGTCGCGGGCAGGATCGCTGCGAGGGTGCCGGCTATCCAACAGGCGTCAGCGACCGTCGGGGCGCCGGACAGCCAGGCAACACCCCCGGCGGCCAGTGCGGTGAGGGTGACGGCGAGCAGTAACCAGCGCAGGTAAGGCATCGTCCCATCAGTCTGTCAGTCGGCGACGGACCCGGAAAAAGAAGCACCCCGCCGGTAACATCAGCCAAATGTCCACTCTTGACGGCCTTCCCGCCCACCCATTGCTGGTCCACTTCATCGTGGTGCTGGCACCCCTGGCCGCTATCCTGGCGATCCTGTGCGCCGTGTGGCCGGCCGCCCGTCAACGACTCGTGTGGCTGGTGGTGGCACTCGCCGGCGTCAACCTGGTGCTGACACCGGTGGCGACGGAGGCCGGTGAGTGGCTGTACGAACGCACACCGGACTCGCCGTACCTGGATACCCACGAGCATCTCGGCGAGACGATGATCTACGTCTCGATCGCGTTGATGGTCGCCGCCGCACTGCTGGCCTTCACCCACGTGCGCTCCAATCGCGGTAAGTCCTCGACAGCCCTGTCGGTGATCGTCGCGGTGCTGGTGGTGGTGATCGGCGTGGGCACCACTGTCCAGGTGTTCCGGATCGGCCACTCCGGCGCCCAGTCGGTGTGGAGCGACGTACTCGAACCCGCGGACGGCGAGGGAAGCTAGCCCGGGTCCGTTGCGGTGACGGTCCGATGACCCGGGCCGGCCAAAGTACCGCAACGCACTAGAACACGTTCTAGTATCACCGGGTGCGATTCACCTATGCCGAAGCGATGACCGACCCGAGTTACTACATCCCGCTGGCCAAGGCCGCCGAAGCCGCCGGCTATCACGCCATGACGATTCCGGACAGCATCGCCTATCCCTTCGAGTCCGACTCGAAGTACCCCTATACCCCGGACGGCAACCGCGAGTTCCTGGACGGCAAGTCCTTCATCGAGACCTTTGTCATCACCGCCGCACTCGGCGCGGTGACCACCACGCTGCACTTCAACTTCTTCGTGCTCAAGCTGCCGATCCGCCCGCCGGCGCTGGTGGCCAAACAGGCGAGTTCACTGGCGGCGCTGATCGGAAACCGGGTCGGGTTGGGCGTGGGCACCAGCCCGTGGCCGGAGGACTACGAGCTGATGGGTGTGCCGTTCGCCAAGCGCGGCAAGCGCATGGACGAGTGCATCGAGATCATTCGCGGCCTGAGCTCCGGTGAGTACTTCGAGTTCCACGGGGAGTTCTACGACATCCCCAAGACCAAGATGACGCCGGCGCCCACCGAACCTCTTCCGATCCTGATCGGCGGCCATGCCGACGCGGCACTGCGGCGTGCGGCGCGCAACGACGGCTGGATGCACGGCGGCGGCGAGGAAGACCTCGACGAACTGCTCGCCAAACTGCAGCGGTTCCGCGAGGAGGAAGGCACCACCGAGAAGCCATTCCAGATCCACGTCATCTCGATCGACGGATTCACCGTCGATGGCGTGAAGCGCCTTGAGGACAAGGGTGTCACCGACGTCATCGTCGGATTCCGGATTCCCTATATCAACGGCCCCGATACCGAGCCGCTGGACGCCAAGATCCGCAACCTGGAGATGTTCGCCGAGCACGTCGTCGCGAAGGTCGGCTGACCGCCTGTAGGTCGAATTCCGGCTACGGTGCTAGCCGTGGGCGGATATAGCGAGCAGTTCCAGGCCAGCGTCGATGACCCTGCGGCGTTCTGGGCGGAGGCGGCAGAGTCCATCACGTGGACCAGGCAGCCGACGCGGGTTCTCGACGACGACAATCCGCCGTTCTACCGGTGGTTTTCCGACGGCGAGTTGAATACCTGCGCCAACGCGCTGGACCGCCACATAACCGACCGGGGCGATCAAGCCGCACTCATCTACGACTCCCCGGTCACCAGCTCGAAGCGCACCTACACATACCGCGAATTACTGGATCAGACAGCACGTTTCGCCGGGGTGCTGCGCGGACTCGGGGTCGGCAAGGGCGATCGCGTGGTGCTCTACATGCCGATGATCCCCGAGGCCGTCATCGCGATGCTGGCGTGTGCTCGCCTGGGTGCCGTGCACTCGGTGGTGTTCGGCGGATTCGCCGGCCACGAGCTGGCCACTCGGATCGACGATGCCCGGCCGACGGTCATCGTCTCGGCGTCGTGCGGGATCGAGCCGACCCGGGTGATCGAGTACAAACCGATGCTCGACCATGCGCTGCAGCGGGCCACCCACCGACCCGCGGCATGTGTGATCGTCCAACGCGACCGGCTTCGTTGCGACCTGGCCTCCGGCCGCGACCACGATTGGGCCGATCTGATGGCCACTGCGGATCCGGTCGACCCGGTGCCGGTAGCGGCGACGGATCCGCTGTACGTGCTCTACACCTCGGGAACCACCGGCAAGCCCAAGGGAATCGTCCGAGACAACGGCGGCCATGCCGTCGCGCTGATGTGGACCATGCGCAATGTCTACGGTGTCGGACCCGGCGAGGTGTTCTGGGCGGCCTCCGATGTCGGCTGGGTGGTGGGCCACTCCTACATCGTCTACGGGCCACTGCTGGCCGGGGCAACCACCGTTCTCTACGAGGGCAAGCCGATCGGGACCCCGGACCCGGGTGCCTTCTGGCGGGTGGTGTCCGACTACGGGGTGAAGGTCTTGTTCTCCGCACCCACCGCACTGCGCGCGATCCGCAAGGAGGATCCCGAGGCCGCGCACCTGGACCGCTACGACCTGTCCTCGCTGCGGTATCTGTTCCAGGCGGGCGAGCGCCTGGACCCCGACACCTACGCCTGGGCATCGAAGGTGCTGGGCATACCGGTGATCGACCACTGGTGGCAGACCGAGACGGGATGGGCGATCGCCGCGAATCCGGTCGGGATGGAGCAACTTCCGCTCAAGGCTGGTTCACCGACGGTTCCGATGCCCGGCTACGACGTGCAGATCCTGCACCCGGACGGGTCCGGTTGTGAGCGTGGCAAGGAGGGCGCGATCTGCATCAGACTGCCACTGCCACCTGGAACCCTGCCGACCCTGTGGGGAGACGACGCCCGTTTCGAGGCCTCCTATCTCTGCGAGCACCCGGGCTACTACCTGACCGGCGACGGCGGCTACCTCGACGACGACGGCTACCTGTTCGTGATGGGCCGCATCGATGATGTGATCAACGTCGCCGGACACCGGCTGTCGACCGGTGCGATCGAGGCGGTGGTGGCCGCGCACCCGGCGGTTGCCGAGTGCGCCGTGATCGGGGTTGCCGACGAGATCAAAGGTCAGGTGCCACGCGGGCTCGTGGTGCTCAAGTCCGGCGCGTCCGCCGATGGCCTGGCAGCGGATTTGATTGCCGCCGTGCGGCATTCGATCGGCGCGGTGGCGTGTTTCAACGCCGTCGACGTGGTGCCGGCGTTACCCAAGACCCGGTCCGGCAAGATCCTGCGCAAGACCATGCGCGGGATCGCCGACGGCCGCGATGAACCCATACCGTCGACGATCGAGGATCCCAACGTGCTGGAGACCCTGCGTCCGATCCTGCGGGGTGGCGGACTGCCCGACTAGGCTGCCGCAATGGCCAATGTCGAAAGACCGCTGCGTGAAAGGGTCGTCGCGTTCGAGAACGTCGGCGCGGATACCGCGCGGGGTCGGGCGATGCGCAAGATCGCGCCCCGCCGCGCGTTGGCACAATTGGTGCCCTGCACCCGAAATCCGGTCGAAATCCTCCTTGAGCAGAACCGGAATCGGCTGGCAGATCTGGTTCCGCTGCGATTCGCCAGAATGCTGGCCGACCCGTTCTCCTTCTACCGCGGCGCCGCGGCCCTGATGGCGGCTGACCTCGCGGGCGGTCCGTCCAGCGGTATCGAGGTGATGTGCGGGGGTGACGCGCACCTGTCGAACTTCGGCATCTATGCCGCGCCGCAGCGGACGCTGGTTTTCGACCTCAACGACTTCGACGAGGCCGCGGTGGCACCCGCGGAATGGGATATCAAGCGCCTTGTCACCAGCGCCATCGTCGGCGGACGTCACGCGGGCTACCCGGAGAAGACGATCCGGCGTATCGCCGGCAATGTGGTGCGCACGTACCGGGATGGCCTGCACGCCATGTTCGAGATGAATGTGCTGGATCGCTACTACCTGCGACTGGAACCGCAGCGCTACGTCCACGACGTGCAGGGAAGCCTCGGCAGGGTCATCGACGAGGCGGCCCGCAAAGCCCGTACCCGGACCTCGGCCCGGGTGTTCGAGCGGATCATGGAGAGGTTGCCGGACGGTCGGTTCCGGCTCCGGGAGAACCCGCCGCTACTGACTCACGTTGACGTTAGCGACGAGGCGCGGCTGACCGAGTCGTTCCGGGAGTACCTCACCGGTGTGCCTGCGGACATCGCGGTGTTGCTGTCGCACTTCCAATTGACTGATATCGCGCTGCGGGTGGTGGGTGTCGGCAGCGTGGGCACGCGGAGTTATCTGCTCATCCTCACCGGACCGGACGGAACGCCACTGGTACTTCAGGTGAAGCAGGCCAACCAATCGGTGCTTCAGGAGTTCGGCCAGTGGCAGCAGCCGGAAACTCTGTCGGCAGCCGCGACGGCCCTGGGCCAGGGAATTCGGGTGATCGGCGGGCAGCGGATCCTGCAGGCCATGTCGGATGTATTCCTGGGAAGTCTCCGCATCCAGGGCGACGATTTCTACGTCCGGCAGTTCCAGGACATGAAGGGGTCGGTGGAGACCGAGGGCATGGATCCGGATACGTACGGCCAGTACGTCGGCGCGTGCGCCTACGCGCTGGCCCGCGGGCACGCCCAGAGTGCCAACGCCTCGGTGCTGCGCGGGTACGTCGGTGGCGGTAGCACTGTCAGCGCGGCGATCGTGGACTGGTCCTATCTCTACGCCGATAAAACCCTGGCGGACTTCCACGCTTTGCAGGCTGCCGCCAAAGCCGGCGACATCGAGGTGGCAGCCGACCCGCTTCGTTAGGGGTTATCCCAACGGGTTTTGTCCCCAGTTGCTGACCGTGGGGGTGATTGTCGGCCGGCCGAAACAGATTCTGAACTCAGAGGCGCCGGCTCAGAAGTTTTTGCAACCGTTGACGGCTCGGCCGATCGGCCCGCCCGAGGCATTGATGACGTCGTCGCTGATGTCAGTCAACTGATTTTTGCCGAGCGCCTCCTCCAGCGTATTCGCCAACTGCTCACGCTGTCCGGGAGGAGCGGCCAGGATCACATCAAGGGCGACCCGCAACTTTTGCTCGGTTTGTGGATTGCTACTGATGTTGCCCCAGATCAGCGGGGCGTTCTGCTGCAGTGACGACATAATCTGCTGCTGCGAGCACGTCGTGGTGTTGAGACTGTCGGCAGATGCCGGTCCGGCTACCGCTGTGGCAAGACCGACCAGGCCTGCCGCCATACCGAGATGCCGAAAAAGACCCTTTGTCATGATGCTCATGGTGGGCAACGTAGCAGGTGTTGGAGCCGCCGATGAATCGCAACGCCGACCCCCGCCTTCCAGCCGAGGCGCGACCCAAAGACAGCATCTACTGCTTCAGGACCGAGTGAAAATACGTTATCGGAACCGGACCCGCGAATGGTTACCCCCC
>JBFYOR010000372.1:0-5567 GCA_041303695.1 Mycobacterium sp.
GCCGACGTCAGCCGCGTCAGCGGGCGAGCCAGGGTCCGAGACGCCGTAACGCCTCGTCGATATCGGCAGTCGGACCGGCGAACGACAACCGGACGAACGAATCGCCCCGCACGGTGTCGAAATCGACGCCCGGCGCGATGGCCAGACCGGTGTCGGCCAGTAACCTCTCGCAGAACCCCAACGAGTCGGCGGTGAAGTCCGATACGTCGGCGTAGACGTAGAACGCACCATCGGGCGGTGCCACCCGGGTGATGCCGAGCGTGCGCAGTCCGGCGATCAGAGTCTCCCGGTTGGCGGCGTAGTGCTGCAGATGCCCCTCGGCTTCCGCGACGGACTCCGGGGTGAAGGCCGCGACGGCGGCGTACTGCGGCAGCACCGGAGGACAGATGGTGAAGTTGCCGGTCAGGCAATCCACCGCCCGACGCAACTCGGTGGGTACCAGCAACCAGCCCAGCCGCCAGCCGGTCATCGCGAAGTACTTCGAGAAGCTATTGGCCACAACGGCATTGCGCGATGTCTGCCATGCGCATGAGGTGGCCGGTGCACCCGGATAGACCAACCCGTGGTAGACCTCATCGCTGATCAGGCGGACCCCGTTGGCGTCGCACCAGGTCGCGATGGCGGCCAGTTCGGCCGGTGCGATGACGGTGCCGGTCGGGTTGGCCGGACTGGCGACGATGACCCCCTTGACTGGCGGGTCCAGCGCTTCGAGCATCGCCACCGTCGGCTGGAACCGGGTCTGTGGCCCGCATTCGATCTCGACGACCTCACATCCCAGCGCGGCCAGGATGTTGCGGTAGCAGGGATATCCGGGGCTGGCGATGGCCACCCGGTCCCCGACGTCGAAGCAAGCCAGGAAGGCGAGCAGGAACCCGCCGGAGGAGCCGGTGGTCAGGACGACATCGTCGACGTCGACCGCGAGTCCGTACTTCTCAGCGTAGGAGCGGGCGATCGCCGCCCGCAGTTCCGGAATGCCCAGGGCCACCGTGTATCCCAGACTTCCGGTGGCAAGAACCTGGCGGGCCGCGGCCAGTACCGGTGCGGGGGCCCCCGCGCTCGGCTGGCCCGCGGACAGATTGACCAGATCGCCATGCGTGCGCTGGCGCTCGGCGGCCGCCAGCCAGACGTCCATGACGTAGAAGGGCGGGATACCGGCCCGGCGTGCGACGTTACCGCTCATCGGGTTCAGGCTAGAACACGGCTTAGAAGATCTCGGACTCGAGCCGCCGCAGATGATCGCGGGGCGGTCCGAGCAACTCCGCGCTGGCATGCGCCCGCTTGAAGTAAAGGTGCATGTCGTGCTCCCAGGTGATGGCGATCCCGCCGTGCAACTGGATGGCCTCGCCGGCCACCGTGCAGAACGCCTCACTGGCCGCCAGTCTGGCCAGCGAGGCCGAGACGGGACCGGGGGCGCCGATTGCGTCACCCACCACCGTGCGGGCGGACTGGACCGCGACGTACAGATCAGCCATCCGATGTTTGAGGGCCTGGAAGCTGCCGATCGGGCGACCGAACTGGACCCGTTGTTTGGTGTACTCCACGGTCAGTTCCAGGCACCGTGCCGCCGAGCCGATCTGCTCGGCGGCAAGCAGGATCGCGGCGGTGTCGGCAAGCCCGGGGTCGGGGCAGATCTCACTGGCCTCGCCGGGCCTGACCCGAGCCAGCCGACGAGTCGGATCCATGGCGTGGAGGGCTTCGGCGGTTGTGCCGGTCCAGCGGACGATATGACCCTCCTCGACAGCCAATATCACGTCGGCGACATCGCCGTGGACTACATGGTCCCGGTCGAACACCACCGCGCCGATCAGTGAGCCGGCCGCCAGACCTTCGAGAGCTTCGGCATCGGGCGCCTCGGCTGCGAGCAGCGCCAGTTCAGCCAGGGTGGTTCCCAACAGCGGGGTCGGCACCAGACCTCGGCCCAGTTCCTCGAGAACGGCAGCGGCGTCGCCCAATTCGCCGCCTGCTCCGCCGAACTCCTCGGGAACGACCAGCGCGGCCACCCCGACCTGCTCGCACAACATCGCCCACAGCGACTCGTCGTAGCCGCGGGGTGAATCCATCGCCCGGCGCACCGCTTCGGGTGAGGCGTGTTTGTCCACTAGAGCCGCGACCGTCTGGCGCAGCAGTTGACGTTCGTCGGTCGTTGACATCAGGCCTCCAGGGTTCGGCTGCACAGCTCGGTCAGGACCCGGCGACGGTGAGCGGCGGGACCACCCCACGCCGAGTGCAGGGCCTGGGTGCGCAGCAGCAACTGCGACAGGTCGTGTTCGACGGTGTAGCCGATAGCGCCATGGGTCTGAAGCGCTGCCCGGGCCGACAGCAGTGCGGCCTCCGATGTGGCGGCCTTGGCGGCGCTGACATCGCGGGCGGTGTCCGGCGAGTCCTCGGCCAGCGACAACGCCGCCCCGTAGACCAGTGGCCGGGCCAGGTCCAGGGCGATGTGCACGTCGGCGAGTTTGTGTTTGATCGCCTGATAGCTGCCGATCACCCGGCCGAACTGGCTGCGCGCCTTGGCGTAATCCACTGACATCTGCAGCATCGCCTGGCCGGCGCCGACCAACTGCGCGGCGGTGGCCAGCACGCCGAACTCGTAGGCCCGTGCGACATCTGCCGGTCGCCGTTCGGCCGAGGCGGTCACGTCGAAGAGTTGTCGGGTGGGGTCGACGGACTCGTGCCCGGTGGCCGGTGTCGCGTCGCCGACGGATCCGTCTTCGGCCAGCAGGACCAGCCCGGCGAAATCCGCGTTGACCGCGCGCGGCACCGCAGGCGGTATCGCCACGCTGGCTATCAACTCGCCGGCGGCTAGGGCAGCGCAGCGGGAGTCCCCGGCGAGCAACACCGGGGCCACCGCGATGGACTCGGTGACCGGACCGGGCACACACCAGCGGCCGAGTCGCTCGGCGGCGACGATGAGGTCCACCGGGTGGGCGCCGATGCCATCGAACTCCTCCGGCACCGCCAACGCCGTGATGCCCAGGTCGGCCAGCAGTCCCCACAGCTTGCGGGTGGGGCCGGTGTCGCCTGAGGTCCAGGCCCTGACCGCACCCGGCACGTCGGCGCTGCCCAGAACGGCGTCGATACTGGCGGCGAAGTCACGCTGCTGGTCGTCGAGGGTGAACTTCATGACTTCTTCGCTCCGGTCTCCTTGGGAAGCCCCAGCAGCCGCTCGGCGATGATGTTGCGCTGAATCTCGTTGGTGCCCGCGTAGATCGGGCCGCCGAGGGCGAACAGTAGGCCCTCTGTCCACTGGTCGACGAGTTCACCGTCGGACCCACGCAACTCCAGTGCGGTCTGATGCAGGGCGACGTCCAGGTCGGACCAGAAGACCTTCGTCACCGAGGACTCCGCCCCGAGTTCGCCGCCGTCGGCCAGGCGGGACACGGTGCCGAAGGTGTGCAGCCGGTAAGCCTGGGCCTTGATCCATGCGTCGGCGACCCGGTCCGCATAGGCCGGGTCTTCGCCCGAGGCCTTCCAGGCCTTCACCAGGCGTTGCGCCGGAGCGACGAATCGGGCGGGGCTTCGCAGCGACATCCCCCGTTCGTTGCTGGCGGTGCTCATCGCGGCCCGCCAGCCGTCATGGACATCACCGATCACGTCATTGTCGGTGACGAACACATCGTCGAGGAAGATCTCCCCGAAACCGGTTGCCCCACCGAGTTGTTCGATGGGTCGCACAGTGACCCCGGCCGCGTCGAGGTCGAACATCAGATAGGTCAAGCCGCGATGGCGCTCGGCGGCCGGGTCGGATCGGAAAAGTCCGAACCCGCGCTCGCCGAACACCGCGCGACTGCTCCAGATCTTCTGGCCGTTGAGCAACCATCCGCCCTCGGTCCTCGTCGCCGTAGAGCGCAGCGAAGCCAGGTCGCTGCCCGACTCCGGCTCCGACCAGGCTTGGGCCCAAATCTGTTCGCCGGTCGCCATTTTCGGCAGGATCCGATCTCGCTGTTCCTCGGTACCGTGGGCGAACAATGTCGGGGCCAGCATCGACGTTCCGTTGGCGCTGGCCCGTCCGGGAGCGCCGGCGCGGAAATACTCCTCTTCGAACACCACCCACTGCAGCAGGGTGGCGTCCCGACCGCCGTACTTTCGCGGCCACGCGATCACCGACAGTCCGGCGTCGAACAGCACCTTGTCCCAATGGCGGTGCTGTTCGAAACCTTCCGCGGTGTCATAGGACTTGGTCGGAAACGAGTCCTTGTGGGCATCGAGGAATGCCCGCACCTCGTCGCGAAACGCGCACGTTTCCTCGTCGTAGGCGAGATCCATCAGGTCATCTCCCGCAGTGTTGGTTTGACGACCTTCCCACCCGCGTTGCGCGGCAGGGCGTCGAGGAACACCACCGAGCGCGGTGTCTTGAAGTTGGCCAGATGCTTTCGGGTGTAGGCGATCACCGACGCCTCATCGATAAGGGTGTCCGGGCGACGTACGACGAAGGCCCGGCCGACCTCGCCGAGACGGTCGTCGGGCACACCGATGACCGCTACGTCGGCGACGCCGTCCAATCGGGCGAGTACCTGTTCGATCTCAGCCGGATAGACGTTGAAGCCGCCGCAGATGAACATGTCCTTGAGCCGGTCGGTGATCCGCAGGTTTCCGGCGTCATCGACTGTGCCCACATCGCCGGTGTGCAGCCAGCCTTCGGCGTCGATCGCTGCCGCCGTGGCCTGTGGGTCGTCGAGGTAGCCGAGCATCACATTGGGCCCGCGCAGCAGCACCTCCCCGGCCCCGGAGTCGGGATCGTCAGGGCCGGCGATGCGTAACTCGAAGCCGGCGATCGGCCGCCCGCACGTGGTGGCCACCGTGACCGGGTCGTCGTCGGTGCTGCACATGGTTCCGAATCCGCTGGCCTCGGTCAGTCCATAAGCGGTGAGCACGATGTCGAAGTCGAGTTCGTTCTGCATCCGTTCGATCAGGACCACCGGCACGGTGGCCGCCCCCGTCACCGCGAACCGCAGCGAACTGAGGTCGTAGTCGCCGCGCGCAGGATGGTCGAGAAGTGTCTGGTAGACCGTGCGCGGTCCGGGCAGCACGGTGATCCGGTGTTCCTGCACGGCTTGCATGGCCCGCTGCGGGTCGAAGGTCAGCTGCGGGATGAGAGTGGCGCCGGTCTGCAGGCAGGCCAGGATGCCGGCCTTGTATCCGAAGTTATGGAAGAAGGGGTTGATGCACAGATAGCGGTCGTCGCTGCTGAGGTGCCCGCAGGCCGCCCATGCCGCGGAGGCCGCCAGCGACTGCCGGTGCGCGCACAACACACCCTTGCTGCGGCCGGTCGTGCCGGAGGTGAACAGAATGTCGGCGACGTCGTCGGGTGAAACCGCCGCCGCGCGAGCGTCCAACTCCGACATCGGGATCTGCGGACCGGCGATGAACTCGTCCCAGCTTCCGGACCCTGCCCGATCATCCTCGACCGGGATGCGGACGATGTGTCGCAACGCCGGCAGGGCGACACGGTCGAGGTCTGCGACCCGGTCGGTGCCGAGGAACCGTCCCATCGCGATCAAAAGCGGAGCCTGGGTGCGGGCCAGGATGTCGGCGGCTTCCTCGGCGGTGTACCGGGTGTTGATCGG
>JBFYOR010000373.1:0-4619 GCA_041303695.1 Mycobacterium sp.
TGTCGCCGGCACCTCGCCGTGGTGGGCGGTGCATGTCTTCGCCGAGGAGCGTGGGCTTTCGGTGGCGTTGCTGTCGGTCGGCCTCGCCGGTTTCTGTCTACACGCCACACTGCTGGGGATGCTGGCCGGCACCGACCGCTGGTCGCAGTACGGCTCGCTGATGGTGACGGACGCCGTCATCCGGGTGGTCGTCGCCACCGCGGCGTTCGCACTCGGCTGGGGACTGGCCGGGTTCCTCTGGGCCACCGTCGCCGGTGCGATGGCCTGGCTGCTCATGCTGGTCGTGTCGGCGAACGCCCGCGCGGCGGCCGGATCCCGAACCGCCGGAAGCGTTCCCGACTTCCTTCGCGGTGCCGCGCACTCGATTGCCGCAGCCGGTGCGAGTGCCATCCTGGTGATGGGCTTCCCGGTGCTGCTTAAAGCGACCTCAGGAGAACTCGGTGCGGCCGGCGGGGTGGTGATCCTCGCGGTGACGTTGACCCGCGCGCCGTTACTCGTTCCGTTGACCGCCATGCAGGGCAATCTGATCGCCTATTTCGTCGATCATCGCAGCGCACGTCTTCGGGCTCTACTCGCGCCGGCGGCGATCGTGGCGGCCGTCGGCGCGGTCGGGGTGGTTGGTGCCGCGCTGGTCGGCCCGTGGCTGATGCGGGTGGCTTTCGGCCCGGAGTACCGGGCCAGCGCCACGTTGCTTGCCTGGTTGACGGCGGCGGCGGTGTCGATCGCCCTGCTCACGCTGACCGGTGCGGCCACGGTGGCCGCCGCGCTGCACCGGGCGTACTCGCTCGGTTGGGTAGGCGCAACGGTGGCTGCCGCTGTATTGCTCACCCTGCCGTTGACTCTGGAGGTACGGACCGTGATCGCCCTCCTATGCGGACCACTCGTCGGCATCGCCGTGCACCTGGCGGCGCTGGCCCGGGCCCGGTAGCCGGGCACCGAAAAGCCCTAGAACAGCGTGTACGTTGTGGGAATCGACACAACCGACGTCTGGATCATCGTTCCAGCATTCAACGAGGCGCAGGTGATCGGCGATGTCGTCGCCGACCTGCGGTCGGCATTCGCCCACGTGGTGTGCGTGGACGACGGCAGCCGTGACGACACCGCCGACACCGCCCTGCGGGCCGGGGCGCACGTGGTCTCTCATCCGGTCAACCTGGGGCAGGGCGCTGCCATCCAGACCGGTGTGGAGTACGCCTGTCGGCAACCGGGTGCCACTGCCTTCGCCACCTTCGACGCCGACGGCCAGCACCGGGTCAAGGACGTGCTGGCGATGCTGGACCGACTCGCCCGCGGCGATGTCGACATCGTCATCGGATCGCGGTTCCGTGGCGCGACGATCAGCCGGACCCCGCCGCTGAAGCGGCTCATCCTGCGGACCGCGGCATGGCTGAGCCCGACCAGCCGTCGACTCGGACTCACCGATGCCCACAACGGTCTACGGGTTTTCAACCGGCGGGTCGCCGAGAACCTCAGCCTGACGATGAGCGGGATGAGCCACGCCGGCGAGTTCGTCACACTGATCGACGCCAACCGGTGGCGGGTGGCCGAAGAGTCGGTGGAGATTCTCTATACCGAGTATTCGTTGGCCAAGGGTCAACCGATGCTGAACGGGGTGAACATCGTCTTCGACGGAGTGCTGCGAGGGAGGATGCGGCGGTGAACTGGATTCAGGGACTGTTGATTGCGGCCGTCCTGGCACTGCTGGTGCACCTGCTGCGCTCGCGTACCAACGCCAAGGCGAAGGCCTGGGTGAAGGTCGGCTACCTGATGTTCGTCATCGCGGCGATCTACGCAATCCTGCGCCCCGACGACACCACCGTGGTGGCCAACTGGCTCGGCGTGGACCGCGGCGCCGACCTGCTGTCGTATGCGTTGGTCATCGCGTTCGTGTTCACCACGCTGAGCACCTATCTGCGGTTCAAGGACCTGGAGGTGCGCTACGCCCGGTTGGCCCGGGCGATCGCGCTGCAGAGCGTACGGACACCGGAGAGCTGACCGGACCGGGCAGGATGTCAGTTCGGCCGTCCGCGGGGGTGTTGCCACCGGTCGCCGTGGCGGCGGCCGCGCTGATCGGGCTGCACCTGGTGGTTCGCGCGGTTATCGCTTTCGGCGGCTATTTCTACTGGGACGACCTGATCCTGGTCGGCCGGGCCGGAACCCAACCGCTGCTGTCCGGGTCCTATCTGTTCGCCGACCATGACGGCCACGTGATGCCGGCGGCCTTCCTGCTGGGGGGTCTGATCACCCGGGCGGCACCGCTGGTATGGACCTGGCCCGCAGTCAGTCTGGTGCTTCTGCAACTGCTCGCATCGCTGGCACTGCTGCGAGCGCTGCAGGTGATCCTGGGTTGGCGACCGGTACTGCTGGTGCCGTTGTGCTTTGCGCTGTTCACCCCGCTGGCGGTGCCCGCCTTCGCCTGGTGGGCCGCAGCGCTGAACTACCTGCCGATGCTGGCCGCCCTGTCCTGGGTGTGTGCGGACGCAATTCTGTTGGTCCGCACCGGGAATCGCCGCTACGCGGTCACTGCGTTCCTGGCCTTTGCGGGCGGGCTGCTGTTCTTCGAGAAGGCAGCGGTCATCCCGTTCGTCGCCTTCGCCGTGGCCGCACTGCTGCTCCATATCGACGGTGACCGGTCCGCGGTGCGCACGGTGTGGCGCCGCGGCAGGCCGCTGTGGACCGCGGCGCTGGGGCTGACCCTCGCGTGGGTGGCGCTCTATCTGGTGGTGGTCGACCAGCAGCGCTGGAGCTGGAATCCCTCGATGACGTGGGACCTGTTGAGCCGCTCGGTGACTCACGGAATCGTGCCCGGTCTCGTCGGCGGACCCTGGGTGTGGCAGCGCTGGGCGCCGGCCTCGCCGTGGGCGGTGCCGCCTGGGACGGTGATGGCGCTCGGCTGGCTGGCACTGACCGCGGCGGTGGGCGTGTCGATGATCCGGAAGCAGCGCATCGGTGCGGTTTGGGTTGCGGCGGCCGGTTATGCGGTGGCCTGCCAGGTGCCGATCTACCTGATGCGGTCCTCGGCGTTCACCGCTCTGGAACTTGCCCAGACACTGCGCTATCTGCCTGACCTGGTGGTGGTGCTGGCCCTGCTGGCTGCGGTGGGATTCCGCGCCCCGAACCGGCCCGGCTCGCGGTGGCTCGACTCCTCCGCTCGGCGCACCGCGGTGGTGGCAGGCCTGGCGATCGCGTTCGTCGCGAGCAGCCTGCTGTCCACTGCGACGTTCCTGACAAGCTGGCGGGACAACCCGACCAAGGCCTACCTGAACAATGCGGTTCGGGGACTGGCCGCAGCCAAGGCGGCGTCGGGGGCGCCCCTGCTGGATCAGGAGGTCGACCCGCTCATTCTGCAGCGGGTCGTCGGCCCGGAGAGCCTGGCGAGCCACATGTTCGCCCTGATCCGCGACCGCCCGGAGTTCGGCAGCCAGACCGACCGACTCCGCATGTTCGATTCGGCCGGCCGGGTCGTCGACGCCGACGTGACCTGGACACGCAGGATCCATCCCGGGCCCGCGCCGCAGTGCGGATACTTCGTGCAACCGGATGTTCCGGTCCGGATGCCGCTGGACGGCCCGTTGCTGCCCGCGGAGTGGACAGCCGAACTCAACTACCTGGCCAACACCGAGGGCAGCATGGCGCTGTCATTGCCGTTCGGCCCGGAGACCACGGTGTCGGTGAAACCGGGACTGAACAAGGTCTACGTCCGGCTGTCCGGCGCCGGCGACGAGATCACCGTCCGGGCGAACACCGCCGCCTTGGCCGTATGCATCGCGTCGGGCCCGGTGGGCCACCTCGCCCCGCGCTGAGCGCTACGCCTCCTCGTCCCCGATGCGGGTTTGGCCGATGATCTCGAACATCCCGCTGCGCACCTCGCGGGCGGCCATCGTCGTCGCCACGGCTGCCATCTGGATCGCGGCGTCGCGGCCATCGCTGAGCAGATAGCTCGCCGCCGTTCCCACCACATCGGCGAACTGCTCGCGCAGCAGAACCTCGATCCGGGACAACGCGAACTCGGCGTGCGACAACGGCACGGTACGGCTCAGCTGGCGGAACACCTTCGCGTCGATCTGCCGATACAGCAGCTGGGCCAGGGTCATCTTCTCCAAGTCGATGCCGCCCGGCTTCCGCAAGGTCACCTCACTGCGTGCCAGCCGCGCGACCAGCGGCTCGGCCTGACCCATGCACAGCTGCACGAAGCGGCCCGTCAACTCGGCGGCGACGACGGCGGCGAGCGGGTCGGCAAGTTCGGCCAGATCGGCCACGTCGATGCCGTCCGGCAGGGGCTGGGGCGGGGTTGTCTCGAACATGTCCCGATTGTCCCAGCGGGGTGTGACACATTGTGCCCGTCGGGAGCGCAGCCAAAGCGTGGAAATGAGTTCCGAGCAGGGCAAACAGCTGCCACAGAAGCGAAATGTCCGAGCGCGTCGCAGCCGGACCGGACCATGGGTCTAGTTCTCGATTCGACCCTACGGTTCATAGGGGTGAGCGAGTAATCGCGGGAATCATGGGGAGTGGCAGCCGACCGCCCAACAGTGGCGCCGGCGCCGACATGAGGAGAATGCCATGAGCGTAGCTTTCGATCACACCACCACTGCCCCGACGACCGACTCTGCTGAGCCGCA
>JBFYOR010000374.1:0-4977 GCA_041303695.1 Mycobacterium sp.
GACTCGGCCAGTTCCTCGGCGGTCAACACCCGGTCGCTATTCGCCGTACGCGGTGTACCTCAGCGGTGGGGACCCGGGCCGACTGGCACCGGTACGCGACGCCCGGGCGCTGGTCCAGGACGAGGGCAGCCAACTGGTGGCCCGAGCCCTGGTGCTCGCCCCGGTTACCGGCGAGGACGCCGGACGCTGGCTGGACCTGTGTTCGGGACCCGGCGGCAAGACCGCGCTGATCGCGGCGATCGCGGCTCAGCAGGGCGCCACGGTCACCGCCGTGGAACCCAATCCGCGCCGCGCGGAGATGGTCGAACAGAACACCCGCGGCCTTGTGGTCGAGGTGCTGCGCGCCGATGGTCGCGAACCACCGCTGCCCGCAGGCAGTTTCGACCGTGTGCTGGTCGACGCGCCGTGTACGGGTCTCGGTGCGCTGCGCCGGCGCCCCGAGGCGCGCTGGCGCCGCACCCCGGCCGACGTACCGGCGCTGGGCAAGCTGCAGCGTGAACTGCTCGCTTCGGCGATCCGGCTGACCCGTCCGGGAGGGGTGGTGCTCTACGCGACCTGTTCGCCACACCTGGCCGAGACGGTCGGGGTGGTCTCCGACGCGACGCGCCGCTATCCGGTCACCGTGCTCGATGCCCGCGGCCTGTTCGCGCCCGCCGAGAACGTGGGCCCCGGACCACTGGTGCAGTTGTGGCCGCACCGGCACGGTACGGACGCGATGTTCACCGCGGTGCTCCGCAAGGACGGCTGAGCGCCCCACAGTTTTCCAGCCTCTACAGTGTCTGCCATGGCAACACCGACCAGGCCGATGATCGCGCCGTCGATCCTGTCCGCCGACTTCGCCCGGCTGGCCGAGGAGGCCGCCGCCGTCGAGGGCGCGGACTGGCTGCACGTCGATGTGATGGACGCGCATTTCGTCCCGAACCTCACCCTGGGGTTGCCGGTGGTGCAGAGCCTGCTGCGGGCGACCGATATCCCGATGGACTGCCATCTGATGATCACCAGCCCCGAGCGCTGGGCACCCGATTACGCCGAGGCGGGTGCCCACAATGTGACGTTTCACGCGGAGGCCACCGACGATCCGGTGGCGGTGGCCCGTGACATCCGCGCCGCGGGCGCCAAGGCCGGTCTGGCCGTCAAGCCCGGCACCCCACTGGATCCGTACCTGGCGATCCTGCGCGATTTCGACACCCTGCTGGTGATGTCCGTCGAGCCGGGTTTCGGCGGCCAGAGTTTCATCCCGGAGGTTCTGACCAAGGTGGCTGCGGCGCGGCGACTGGTCGACTCGGGGGAGTTGACGATCCTGGTCGAGATCGACGGCGGTATCAATGCCGACACCATCGAGTTGGCAGCAGCGGCCGGGGTGGACTGCTTCGTGGCGGGCTCGGCGGTCTACGGCGCCGCCGATCCCGGCCTCGCCGTCGAAGCTCTCCGGCGTCAGGCCGGTGCCGCCTCGCCGCACCTGAAGGTATGACCGTCGCCACCGCACGGACCCCGGCCGCCATGCGGCTGGCCATCGAGCAGGCGCTGGCGGTGAAAGGGTCCACCTATCCCAATCCGCCGGTGGGCGCGGTGATCCTGGATGCCGGCGGTCAGGTCGCCGGCATCGGCGCCACCGAACCGGCCGGGGGAGCGCACGCCGAGGTGGTGGCCCTGCGGGCCGCGGGTGATCGGGCGGCCGGCGGCACCGCGGTGGTGACGCTGGAGCCCTGCAACCACCACGGTCGCACACCGCCGTGCGTCGACGCACTGCTGGCGGCCGGGATCGCCGCGGTCGTGTACGCGGTTGCCGACCCGAACCCGGCGGCGGCCGGCGGCGCCGACCGCCTGCGGGCGGCCGGACTGGCGGTGACCGGCGGGGTGTGCGCCGAGGAGGTGGCGAGCGGTCCGCTGCGGGAGTGGCTGCACAAGCAGCGAACCGGAACACCGCATGTGACCTGGAAGTTCGCCACCAGCATCGACGGCCGCAGCGCGGCCGCCGACGGGTCATCGCAGTGGATCACCAGCGAGGCCGCACGGGCGGATCTGCACCGGCGCCGGGCGGCGGCGGACGCCATCGTCGTCGGCACCGGCACCGTTTTCGCCGACAACCCCAGCCTGACCGCCCGGTTGCCCGACGGGACGCTTTCGCCGCAGCAGCCACTGCGGGTGGTAGTCGGCGAGCGCGAGACCCCGCCGGAATCCCTTGTGCTCAGCGATGATTCGGCGACCCTGCTACTGCGGACCCGCGACCCGTTCGAAGTGATCCGGGTGTTGGCCGATCGCACCGATGTCCTGGTGGAAGGCGGACCGACACTGGCCGGTGCGTTCCTGCGGGCCGGGGTGGTGCACCGGATCCTGGCCTATGTCGCGCCGATCCTGCTCGGCGGTCCCCTCACCGCCGTTGACGATGTCGGGGTCGCCAATATCGCCAGTGCCCTGCGCTGGAACTATGACGACGTGCAGCGGATCGGTCCGGATGTTTTGCTCAGCATGGTGCCCGGCGGAGCCGCCGACTAGCCCTGCGAGTGCAGCGACTGGTGTTCGATAATCTCACGGGATCCGCTGGCACCCAACAGTTCCCGGAACTGCTGCACCGTATACCCGGTCACCGTCGCCGCGGTCCGGGCTCGCGCGGTCGCGGTGCGCGGCAGGGCGAACAACGGTCCGAACTCGCCGAAGTAGTCGCCCGGTCCGGCGATCTTCAGAGTCTCCTCGCCGCCGTCGGCGAGTTCGCGGATCATCTCGATCTCACCGGCGGACACCACATAGATCGAGTCGCCCATGGTGCCCTGATCGAACAGCGTCTCGCCGGCCGCCAACTCGATCGTGACCGGTTCATGTCCCGCGGTCGACATATGCGGCACCAGTTCCACCACGCGGTCGGCCAGGGGCAGCATCCTGGTGTCGTGGGTGGCCACCACCACCACCCGTTCGCCGGAGGCCAGTTCCCGGATCAACCTCAGCACGCCTTCGACCTGGATGTAATCGAGATGAGCGGTCGGTTCGTCGGCGATCAGCAGCGGGGGATCCAAGGCGATGGCCCGCGCGACGGCGACCCGTTGTTGCTGTCCGCCGCTGAGGTCGCCGGGCCGGTGATGCATCCGTTCGGCCAAGCCGACCCGGTCCAGCAGATCGGTGGCCCGCTTGTGGGCCCGCCGTCGTGACCAATGCGCCGCCCGCAGTGGCACCATCACGTTCTCGATCGCGGTGAGGCTGGGCACCAGGTTGAACGCCTGGAAGACGATGCCGACGGTGTTGCGCCGGTACTCCGACAACGCTCGCTGATCCAGCGCGGTCACATCGATATCACCGAACTCGATTCGGCCCGCCGTCGGATCCAGGATTCCTCCGAGGCAGGACAGTAGCGTCGTCTTGCCGCATCCGCTCGGGCCCAACAGGATTGCCAGTGAGCCCGCTGAGACGTCCAGGCTCAGCCCGTTGATCGGACGCACCGTCTCCTGACCGCTGGCGTATTCCACCACGAGGTCTTTGATCCGCAGGTCGGCCATGGGTCAGGGTCCTCCGAATGCGACTGCCGGGTCGACGACGACTGCCCGGCGGAGCCCGGCGATGCTGGCCAGCACCCCGATGGTGACCGCGACGACGGGAAGCAGAATGAAAGCGATGCGGGGAATGTCCACCCGCATCGGGAACAGCGGTCCGAGCAGAATCGACAGTGCCGCGCCGAGCACGGCGGACAGCACGGCGACGATGATCGCCTGCATGGCCAACCCGGCCAGGATCGACCGGGTCGGGACCCCGACCGCTTTGAAGACCGCGAAGTCGCGGGTTCGTTCCAGCGCCGACATATAGATCATCGAACCCACGATCATCGCGGCCACCACCCAGAGCAGTCCGGCCATCAGGCTCATCGCCTGCCGGGCGCCGCTCAGGGCCCGCAGCAGATCGTCGATCGCCCCGGCGCGGCTGACGATCTTGAAACCGCTCGGCGCGCGTTCCGGCGGATCGATGACGCCGATCGAGGAGATCAGCGACTGACCGGAGAACAGCAACGTCTGGGCGCCGGTGACGGTGAGGAAAATATTGGGCTGGCCCGCCAATGCGGTTGAATCGTCGACGATCCCGACGATCTGCAGGTTGCGCGAGCCTACTTCGACGGTGTTGCCGATCGGGGCGTCCAGAGTGCTCGACACCGCGGCCTCATGAGGTTCGGACGGGGCCCGGCCCCGTTCCATCGCCGGCATCCCGGGTCCGCGTTCCGGCGCGCCGAACACGTTGACGCTGCGGGCCGATGTGCCCTGCGGCATCGTCGCGCTGCCGTAGACCAGCGGCACCGCCACCGACACCCCGGGAACCTGGAGTTTGGTCGCGGCGAAGGCCGACGATCCCAGGAACGGTCCGGTGGCACCCGATTTGACCAGGTAGGCGTCCAGGCCGAGGGAATCCACCGTGCGGGTGGCCTCCACCCGGAAGCCGTTGGCCAGCCCGGTCAGCACCAGGGTCATCGCGAACACCAGTCCGGTGCCCACGATCGCGATGACGAACCGACGCTTGCGCCATTGCAGGTCGCGCAGCGCCGCGGTCAGCACGTGGTTCCCGGCATGTGCCGAGGTTACCGACCCGCAGGCCTACCCGGCGAAGGCTTGCGCCAATTCATCTCAGCTCGGCCGCAACTTCTTCGGTCTCCTCGACGGCGTAAGTCCCGCGACCGCCGATGAACAGCGCGATGGCCGCTCCCGCCAGGCAGACGATCATGGTGATGAAGAAGATCGAGCCGTACTGCATGGCGAACGCGGTGCGATAGCGCTCGGCCTCGCCCGCGACCTTGGCCGCCAGGGTGTCGGCCTGGATGCTGGGCAGGGTGGCCAGAATCTGGTTGAACCGGTACAGGCCCCACGCGGTCAGGGCCGCGACGCCGATCAGCATGCCGGTCATCCGCGCGACCACCACGAGTGCGGACGCAATGCCGTGCTGGGCCGCCGGTACCACCCGCAGCGCAGCCGAGGTGAGCGGGCCGATCACCAGACCCAGCCCGAT
>JBFYOR010000375.1:0-7435 GCA_041303695.1 Mycobacterium sp.
AGATGATCGGCGTGTGATCGGGCTCGGTGCCGAAACCGAAACTCGCGCCGGTGAATTCGGCGTCGTCATAGCTACCGTAGTCACAGATCTCCGACACTGTGACCGAGCGGGCCCGACCGGCAAGCGTGAGTGCGGCGTAGACCAGGGTGTCGGCGGAGAAACCCGGGTCGACGCCGTTGATGTACAGCGAGGTACCCCCTTCGGCGCAGGCGGCGGCCAGCGGCCCGGTGATCCAGGCATCGGCCTGATGCGGAGCGACCAGCCACACCATCGAGGTTCCGACGACGTTGGTACCGGCTCGCAGGAACCGGCAGATCTCCTCGATCGCATGCTGCGGGCGGGTCTCACCCTGGGAGGTGTAGACCACGCAGTCCGCCCCGAGGCCCACCAGGGCGTCGAGGTCGTCGGTGGCCGCAATCCCGGTCGGTGTCGGCAGGCCGCACAACTGCGCCGCATCGCGGCCGACCTTGTCGGGTCCGTGGGCGTGCAGGCCCACGAGGTCAAGGCCGGGGCGCTCGATGAGCATCCGCAGCGCGTGGCGGCCCACGTTGCCGGTGGAGAACTGGACGACGCGTAGCGGCCGCGATTCAGGCATGGGACACAACGCTACCGAGGGGGCGGGGCCGGTAGCCAGGTCGGCTGCGGGTAGGACGACATTCATCTCTTGTTCAATATTTTTCGACCGGTTGGTGGCCCACCGGCACCTACGCTTCGATAATGCGGACCGCGTACGGCGCGCAACTCGCCGCGCTCACCGATCAGCTGGCCGAGATGTGCCGGTTGGCCGGGATCGCGATGGAACGCGCCACCGGCGCGCTGTTGAATGCGGATCTGGCGGCGGCGGAGCAGGTGATCGGCGACCACGAGACCATCCTGGAAGCCAGCGCCAGGGCCGAGGAGGCCGGCTTGGTGCTGCTGGCGCTACAGGCGCCGATGGCCGGCGATCTGCGGACCATCGTGGGCTCGGTCCAGATCGTCGCGGACATCGAGCGGATGGGCGCCCTTGCCCTGCATATCGCGAAGATCGCCCGGCGTCGACACCCCCAGCACACGCTGCCCGGCGACATCAACGGCTACTTCGCGGAAATGGGCCGGATCGCAGTCGATTTGGGTGACAGTGCGCGGCAGGTCATTGTGTCCAACGACCCCGGTCAGGCACGTCGCATCCGGGAGGACGACGACGCGATGGATGATCTGCATCGGCATTTGTTCTCCGTGCTGCTGGACCGGGAATGGAGCCACGGGATCGCCGCGGCTGTGGATGTCACCCTGCTCGGCCGCTACTACGAGCGCTTCGCCGATCACGCGGTGGCAATCGCCCGCCGGATCATCTTCCAGGCCACCGGCCGCAAACCCGCGCGAGAGCGATTGCTGACCTACTGACCCTTGCGGGGTGAGGCTTTGGCGGGAGCCTTCTTCGCCGCAGTCTTGGCCGGCACTTTCTTGGCCGGCACTTTCTTGGCCGAAGCCTTCTTGGCCGGTGCCTTTGTGGCGGGTGCCTTTTTGGCGGGTGCCTTGCGTGCTGTTGTCGTGGTGGCTGTCGGCGGTGTCGTGGTGGCCGTCGTCGCCGTCGGGGTGGCCTCGGCCGTCGGTCCGATCGACTCGGCGAGAGCGTCCTCGCGGGCCTCCAACTCCGAGAGGTGGCGGGAGACCAGGGCCGAACCGACACCCATGGCCAGGGCCACCGGCCAATCGATGAGTTCGAGCACGGCCAGGCCGCCCAGCGCCGCGTAGATCGCGAGCTGCTCCGGCGGCGGCACCAGCACCCGTCCGACGATGGGCAGATCGACGGAGTACTTCCTGCCCTGGGCCACTTTTCTGGAGGCATCACGCTGGGCTTCCAACAGGCTCTTGGTCTTCGTCAACAACATGTTCGTGTCCTATTCACTCGGCGGATCCGGTCCGGTCACGGGTTCAGCCATACTGGAGGTATGGCCCACGTTTTAAGCTTCGCCGGACCCAACGTCCTTGTCGACACCGGTGCGCGTCTGCTCACCCCGGCGGTTCGGGAGATCTACGCCGTCCTGGTTCGGGTCGGCGTCTTGGTCGTCCACGACTGAATCGGCCGCAGCAGGCGCCACCCGCTCCAACACCGCGGGTGCGTACACGCTGAGCAGCGTGGCCACTGCCGTGGCCAAAAACGCCTGACCCCACCCCAGCGGATCCACCGGCGTGCAGCCGAACAACTGGCTCAACCCGGGTGTGCTGATCACCGCGGCCAGCACCAGGAATGATCCCGCCGCCGTCGATACCACCAGCGGGCCGTGCGAGTCGGCCAGCGTCTGCGCCAACTGGGTGGACACCAGTCCGATCAGCGCGATCGTCGCCGCCCGGCGCTGCGTTCCGGTCAGCCGCCCCATCAACCAGGCCAGGCTGGCGCCGGTGGTGGTGGCCGCACCGCGGACCGCGATCTCGCGCCACATCGCCGCCTCGTCCCGGTTCAGGGCCTGGGTGCCGTCCTGCTGGCTGACCGCCAGCGCGGCGGCGGGAAGCGCGTCGGTGAGCATGTTGATCAGCAGCATCTGGCGGGCATTGAGCACCGAACGCCCGGTCAGTAGGGAGGTGATGAGGGCGAACGCCACCTCGCCGGCGTTGCCGCCGAGCAGAACCGACACCGCCGATTGGACGCGGCGCCACAACTGCTCACTCTCGTCGAGGGCGTCGAGGAGCGCTTCGATGTGACCGTCGAGCAGCAGCATGTCGGCCGCGGTGCGGGCGGGGTCGCTGCCCGCGGCGGCCACCCCGATGCCGACGCTGGCGGCGCGGATCGCAGCCGCGTCGTTGGCGCCGTCGCCGACCATCGCGGTGACCAGGCCGATGCGCTCGAGGGTCTGCACCACCTCCACTTTGTGCTCAGGGGACATTCGCGCGAAAACCAGCCGCTCGGCCACCGCGCCGGCACGCTCGTCGGCCGACAGGGACTCCCACTCGGTACCGGTGATCACCTGGTCCTCAGTGACCGCCAGGCCCAGTTCGGTGGCGATGACCGCCGCGGTCAACGGATGGTCGCCGGTGATCAGCCGCACCCCGATCCCGCGTTCGCCGAGTTCGGCCAGCAGCGCTGCAGCGCTGTCTCGTGGGGTGTCGGCCAGTCCCAGCAGCCCGATCGGCTTCAGCGCGCTGCGGCATAGCCGCTCCATGACCGCCGGATCCGCGGCGGCCTGCGCCGCCTGGCGGGCGGTCAGCGTTCGCTCGGCGACGGCCAGGACGCGCAGCCCGTCGGCGGCCAATTCGTCGATCATGGGCGTCAGGTCGACGGCGTTGCGGGCCAGCGCCTTTGAGAGCACCTCGGGTGCGCCCTTGATACTCAGCCGGGTGCCGCGCAGCGACGCGGCGAACGGCCGTCCCGACTGAAACGGAAGGTAGGCGTCGCGTCCGTCGAGATCGAGGGTGCCGGCGGCCAGCCGGATCGCCTCGTCGGTCGCATGGTCGGCCTTGCCGTCGTGGGCCACGATGGTGCCGGCCGCGGCCGCGATGACGGCGTCGCGGCTGCGGCCGCGGACGGGGCGCACCCGCTTGACCTTCAGTCGGTTCTCGCTGAGGGTGCCGGTCTTGTCGAAGCACACCACGTCGAGCCGGGCCAGCGCCTCCACCGCGTTGGGATTGCGGATCAGCACATACCTGTCGCTGAGCTTGCGCGCCGCAGCCAGCTGCGCGAGCGTGGCGACCAGCGGGAGACCCTCGGGCACCGCGGCGACGCTGACCGCGACGGCGCTGCTGACCGCGTCCCGAAGTGGCGATCCGCGCAGCGCGCTCAACAGACCGACCAGGGCCCCGCCGCCGAGGCTCCAGGGCAGGGCGCGACTGGTGATCGCGGCGAGTTGATGGTGCAGGCCGATGCGTCGAGTTGTTCTGGGCGCCAGAGCGATTGCGCGACGGACCTCGGTGCTACGGCCGACGGCGGTGACGACGGCCAGCCCGGTCCCGGCGACCACGGTGCACCCGGCGTAGAGCATGCCGGACCGCTCGGCCAGCGGGGCGCCCGGCGTGGGGTCGGTCTGCTTGGGCACCGGCAGCGACTCGCCGGTCAGTCGGGACTCGTCGACCTCCACGTTGTCGGCCTCGATCAGCCGGGCGTCGGCGGGCACGACCTCGCCGGCGCGAATCTCGATGATGTCCCCGGGGCGCAGCGCCTTGGCCGGGACGTCTTCGCTGACTTTGGCTTCGAGGGGGCCGACCCGCAGTCGGGCCGGCGGGTCCTGCACCGCCAGCAGCCGTCGCAGTGTCCGTTCGGCATGTAGCTGTTGCTGGGCCGACAGCGAGGCGTTGGTCAGCAGCACGCTGCCGACCAGCGCGGCGTCCAGTGGTGAGCCGAGCAGGGCGCTGGCCACCGCCCCGGTGGCCAGGATGGGTGTGATCGGGTCGGCGAGGTTGGCCCGGATCTCCCCGGCCAGGTCGCCGGCCAGCGCCCAGGCCGCCGTGCCGGTCCGCAGGGCGAACCGGGCCGGCGCCAACAACGCCGACGGCGGATCGACCGGGTCCGGCCGCACCGACGGTGGACGGGGCAGCAGTCGGCGCGCCTCCTCGGCGGTCATGCCGTGCCAATCGCGGCCGGGCTCCGGCGTAGGCAGCGGCTCCCGGAAGACTTTGTTTCCGGCCGTGAATCCGGTCCACAGCCCGGCGAAGACGCCGGTGTTGACGGCGTCCGGTCCGTAACCCGGGACCCCGGGAACGAGCATCAGCGCGCCGATGGCCGAACCCGACAGCGACAGCCGCACCCCGCGGGTGCTGGCCGCGCGGGCCGCCGGCATGGCGCTCAGAATGCGCCACGCGGCGGGCAGGTCGGGTACGAAAAGGTCGGCGCCCCAGGGTAGGTCGGCGCCGCGGGAGATGCCGATGGTGATATCGGCCTCGTGCTGGGCGGCCATCTCGGAGGTGGTCAGGAACGCCACCGTTGCGCTGTCCAGGCGAAGCTGCGAGACGACGTCGGCCAGCGTGTCGTCGAGGGTGCCGCTGACGGGGTAGAGGCTGTCGAAGCCCTGGCCCAGCGAACGCAGGCCGTCGTCGCCGACCGAGACCACCCGGGCTCCGGTCCGGCGGGCCTGGCTGACCACGGCGGTGGCGAACGGGTCGCGCATCGGACTGACCAGCGCCTCACCCTCGGTGCCGGCTCCGGTGATCGTCGACAACCGGTGCCAGCCCGCTCCGATCAGCCCGGCGTCGAGAGCGGCGTGGGCGGCCTGCCAGGCGGGGTTGCGCTGGGAGTTGTCGACTCCGCGGACCCTGGTGACCATCAACTCCTCGGTGTAGAGGGCCCGCGGGTCGATGACGATGACATCCACCCGGTCCAGTGCCCGCAGGGCGCGCGGGCGGACGATCACAGCGTCGTGGTGGGTGGTCAGGCCGCGGGTCATGGCACAGCCGAACGCCTCCCGGGCCGCGCGGGTCGGCTTGGGTGCCGACACCAGCGTCGCGGCGCCGGCCACGGTGGGACTGCGGGACAGCATGCCGATCACCGCCGCCGCACTCAGTCCTACCCAGCCCGCCCGGTTGGCGTACTCCTCACCCGGACCGTCGGCGAAAATCGTTGTGCCGCGCGCTGGCTCACCCTCGTGCGGACAGTTGTCGGCGAGTCGGGGTTCGTGACGGCGCCAGGCCTGGCGCACATTCCAGGCTTCGTCGGCGAGCATCGATCGGCTGGCGGCGTCGGCGGCGGCCGCCGTCGGTGAGAGGGTCAGCACGTTGGCGGCCGCGTTGAGCACCGCGAGCACCAGGTCGGTGCCCTCGTGGCCGAGCCGGTGGACCAGGTGGTGGCGAACGGCGGGAATCTGGTCGGCCAGGGTCGGGACCACGGAGACGATATTGGGCAGACCGGGCAGTCGCACGGTGGCACCGGCGAGGGACAGGCCGAACCCGGCGGTGGCGATGGCCGCGCCCAACGCCCGCGAAACCAGAAGGGCGTCATCGCCCGGCAGGGTGAGCGGGTGATGACGCGGTGCGGACTGGGTGCGGGCCTGTCGCTCCGCTTCGGCGACAACGGCTGAGAGGTTCTGTGCCGGGCCGTCGGGCGCCACGGTGATCACCACCCGGGACACCGAGCGGTTGATCACGGCGTCGAGGACTCCCGGGACGGCCCGTACCTTGTCGAGAACCTCGTCGGCGATGGCGTCGGCGTCCGGTCCGGAAAGCCCGCGGACTTCGATCCAACGCCGCCGTCCATGTCGGCTGCTGCGCCGGGCCGGTGGGCCGCCGACCGCTTCGGCGGCCATCGCCGCCGCGGCGCGGACCGCGGTACGGGCCCCGGGAATGGTGTCGAGCATCGTTTCCCCGGCGCGGGTCGCGGTCGCACCACCCACCAGGGCGGCCGATCCGGCCAGGCCTGCGACCGCGGTTGTGGTGGTGACGGCGAGGTGAACCCCCGCGGCGGTAGCCCGAATCGGGGCGCGGAGCACCGTTCCGAGCCCCGGCACCCCCAGCCGCGGAATCACCAGGTCACCGTACCTGCTGAAGATGAACGACCGAACTGCCGATCAGCCGTTGCGCGGGCCCACTGCTGCGACGGTCTGGGGCTTGGCCCGCACTTCCGCCTCGCACCGGCCGGCGAGTTCGCCGCGGCCGGTGCCCGGAAGCTGCAGCGCCCCCAGTTCGACGTGTACGACGGTCCGGCGGGCGCTCGCGGTTCGCTTCAGTGAGGCCCCCAGGGAATCCTCGCCGAGGAAGGCCGTCACGGTTGACGGACTTCCGTCGCCGTGGAAGTAGCTCAGGCGCAGCGGCTGCACCGGTCGCGTGGCGTCGATGGCGGCTTGGAACAGCGCCGGACGGAATTGTCCGTGGTCCTGTCCGCAGTAGGTGGTGCCCTCCGGGAAGACGACCACCGTCTGTCCGGCCTGCAGCCGGGACACCACGGCTCCGATCACCGCGGGTAGCCCCCGAAGGCTGCCCCGGTCGATGGGGATCACGTTGGCCAGGCGGGCAGCCAGTCCCACCGCCGGCCAGTCGATGAGATCGGCGCGGGCGACGAAGGCGCCGGGCAGCACCGCGCCGACGGCGAAGATGTCGACCCATGACACGTGGTTGCTGACCACCAGCATGCCGCGCAGGTTGCGGACCGGTCCGCCGGACAGGGTGATCCGCACGCCCAGACAGCGCAGCACCATCCGGCAGTAGATCCGTTTGAGGTGGCGGTGGCCGGGCAGTGGCACGGCCAGTACCGGCAGCATGGTCAGGACCAACGCTGCGGCCGTGATCCGCCGGGCGGAACGGACGGCCTGCGCAACGCGGTGCCCCGGCTGTCCGAGGCCGGCACGCACGCACACCTCGGTGCAGGATGTCCTGGGCAGCCAGGAATGGTCGACGGTCATTGAGCGCTTTCGGCGGCCGCCGAGGCGGATCGAAGCCGGGTCAGATACCTGATGTCGGCGTGGCGTTTGTCCAGCAGGGCCGGGAAGTCGCCCACCCCGAAAGCGGGGTCGTGGGCCGGCTGCCCGCACACCTG
>JBFYOR010000376.1:0-5122 GCA_041303695.1 Mycobacterium sp.
CATGGTGATGCGACCGCTGCTGCGCTATGCCGCCCTCTACGCGCTCGTGGAGGCCGCGGCCGTGGTTTTCATGATCTGGGCCTTCGGCCTGGGCTGGACGCTGGTGATCGTTGCCGCCACCTTCATGGTGGGTGTCCTGCTCGCCGCCTCCCAGGTCAAAGGACAGTTCGTCGCCGTGCGGCGGGCTGGGTCGATTCGGGCTGGGTCCAATCCGGAGACGGCGGTGGCCGATGGCCTGCTGGTCGGCCTGGGATCGTTCCTGGTGTTCTTGCCGGGTGTGGTCAGCACGGCCGCCGGTGCCCTGATGCTGGCACCGCCTACCCGCGGCGCGATGCGGCCACTGGCCGCCACCATGGTGACTCGCGGTGTCGTCCGCCGGATGGGTTCGTTCACCATCCCTCCCAACCCGGGCACTCGAGCCCGGACCGGCCGCGGCGACTATATCGATGGAGAAGTCATCGACGGCCACGTCATCGACGGCAACGTCATCGACGGCAACGTCATCGACGGCCACGTCATCGGGGACTTCTCCGGACAACGACCCGCCCGCCGCTGAACCAGCCGAGCCCACCGGCACCCGTCATCCGTGCCTGACTCACACTGTCATCCGTGACTGACTCACACTGTCATCCGTGACCACGCTGCTGCTAAACGGGCATGTCTACAGTCCGTCGCACCCCGACGCCACCGCCATGGCGGTGCGCGACGGGGTGATCGCCTGGCTCGGTAGCGATGCCGTCGGCCGCGACCAGTTCCCCGGTTCCACCCAGATCGACCTGTCCGGGGCTCTGGTGGCACCGGCCTTCGTCGACAGTCATGTGCACGTGACCGCCACCGGACTGCAACTCACCGGGTTGGACCTCGGCACCGCCACCGGCCGCGAGGACTGCCTGCGGTTGATCGCCGAGCACGCCGCAACGCACCCCGGCCAGCCGATCTGGGCGCACGGCTGGGATGACACCGACTGGGACCGCCCGCCGAGCACCGCGGACGTCGATGCCGTCGTCGGCCCACGGCCGGCCTACCTGTCGCGGGTCGATGTGCACTCAGCGGTGGCCTCCACAGCCCTGCGCGACCTGGTTCCGGGGCTGGCGGCGGTCGTCGGCTTCGACCCGCAGTGGCCACTGGTCGTCGAAGCCCACCACCTGGTGCGCAGCCAAGCCCGCCACCTGCTGACCTGGCGCCAGCGCGACGAGGCCCGCCATGCCGCGCTGGATGCCGCCGCCGCGAATGGCATTGTCGCGGTTCACGAATGCGCCGGTCCGGATATCGGCGGTGCGGAGGACTGGACCGAACTGCGCGGTATCGAGCACGGCGTCGAGGTCGTCGGCTACTGGGGTGAGGCGGTGTCCACCGCCGCGCAGGCCCGGGCGCTGATCGACGCCACCGGCGCCCGCGGCCTGGCCGGTGACCTTTTTGTCGATGGCGCACTGGGGTCCCGCACCGCGTGGCTGTCCGAGCCCTATGCCGATGCCCCGGAGTGCACCGGGACCTGTCATGTGGACCCCGAAATCGTCGTCGACCATCTGATGGCCTGCACCGAGGCCGGGATCACCGCGGGATTTCATGCGATCGGCGACGCCGCCGTGGCCGCGGTCGTGAAGGCGCTAGAGCAAACCGTGGAACGATTCGGTGCGCCCGCGGTCGCCCGTTGCGGGCACCGGCTGGAACATCTGGAAATGGTGTCGGCCGAACAGGCCGCCGCATTGGGCAGGTGGGGGATCACCGCCAGTGTGCAACCCAGTTTCGACGCGCTATGGGGCGGGCCTACCGGCATGTACGCACGGCGCCTCGGATCCGGTCGCGCCGCCGCCCTCAACCCACTGGCGCTGTTAGCATCGGCAGGCGTGCCCCTGGCCCTCGGATCGGATTCCCCCGTTACCAGCATGAATCCGTGGTCGTGGATTCGGGCGGCAAGCCTTCACCAGACTCAGGGCAGCGCCATATCGGCGCGGGCGGCTTTCGTCGCCGCCACCCGCGGGGCATGGCGGGCCGGCGGGGTTCGCGACGGCATCACCGGCACCCTGGTCCCTGGGGCGCCCGCCTCGTATGCGGTGTGGGAGACCGGCGACCTCGACGTCACCGCTCCGGCCGACACCGTGCAGCGCTGGTCCACCGATCCGCGGTCGCGGGTTCCCGCCCTGCCGAGACTGGATGTCGGACACCCACTGCCACGCTGCCGGCAGACCGTGCACCGGGGTGCCGTTGTCCATGGCTGAGCGCACCGCGGGCATCCGGTTGACCACCCCGCGGTTGACCAACGCTGTGGTGCCGCGAGTGGTGCGGATCGCCGTCAGTCTGCTGGCAGGCCTGCTGTTATGCGTGAGCTTCCCGCCGATCGGATGGTGGTGGTCGGCGGTACCTGCGCTGGCACTGCTGACCTGGGTGCTGGTGCACCCGAGGACCACGCTGGCCGGCGGCGTCGGCTACGGGTTCCTGTTCGGGCTGGCTTTCTACCTGCCGCTGCTGCCGTGGGTCAGCGGTCTGGTCGGCGTGCCCCCCTGGCTGGCGCTGGCGGCACTGCAGGCACTGTTCCCGGCCGTGTTCGGCATGTTCGCAGTGCTGGTGGCCCGGCTGCCCGGCTGGCCGCTGTGGCTGGCGTTCCTGTGGTCGATGCAGGAATGGCTGAAGTCCAGCGTCCCCTTCGGCGGATTCCCCTGGGGGGTAACTGCTTTCGGCCAGACCAACGGACCCTTCCTGGTTCTCGCCCAGCTGGCGGGCGCACCGTTGGTATCGTTTGCGATCGCTCTGCTCGGCACCTCGCTGTGCGCTTTGGTGGGTGAGATCGTCCAGCGCGCCGGCCGCCACCGTGATCGGCATCGCGGCTCGGGCGCGCTCGTGTTGTCCGGGGCCTGCATCTCGGTCGTGCTGCTGGGCACCGCGGTCGCCACGCCCGGAGTGCGTCATACGACGACGGTGGTCGGCGACGAACCGGTTGTCACGATTGCCGCGGTCCAGGGCAACGTGCCCCGGCTGGGTCTGGACTTCAACGCCCAGCGGCGCGCCGTGTTGGACAACCACGTGCGGCAGACCGTTCTGCTCGCCGATGACGTACGCGCCGGCAAGGCCCCCCAACCGCAGTTCGTGATCTGGCCGGAGAACTCCTCCGACATCGACCCGTTGACCAACGCCGACGCCGCCCAGCAAATCGACCTCGCCGCGCGGGCCATCGGTGTGCCGATCCTGGTCGGTGCCGTCGTCGCCCACCCGGACGCGACACAGGACAATCCGGCGGCCTCCAACACCGTCATCGTCTGGGATCCTGCCCGCGGTCCCGGTGAGCGCCATGACAAGCAGATCGTGCAGCCGTTCGGCGAGTACCTGCCGTGGCGTGCTTTCTTCACCCGACTGTCGTCGTACGCCGAACGGGCCGGGTATTTCGTACCCGGCAGCGGCACCGGGGTGGTGAGCCCCGCCGGGATACCGGTCGGCGTGGCCACCTGCTGGGAGGTCATCTTCGACCGGGCGCTGCGCCAGTCGGTCCGCAATGGCGCCCAGGTGCTGGCGGTGCCCACCAACAACGCCACCTTTGATGAGGCCATGAGCGAGCAGCAGTTGGCATTCGCCACGCTGCGGGCGGTTGAACACGGCCGCTACGTGATCGTCGCCGGCACCACCGGGATCAGCGCGGCGATCGCCCCCGACGGCCGGGAAATCGTCCGGACCGCCTTCTTCAGTCCCGCCTACCTCGACGTGACGGTGAGGTTGCGGACTGACGAGACGCCGGCCACCCGGTGGACCGTTGCGGTTCAGTGGTTGCTGGTCGCCGCCGCAGTCGCCGCGATCGGCGTCGCGATACTGCAGAATGGTGGGTTCGTGCGGCCGCTGGGCCGCCGGCGCCGGACCGCAGATGAGCCCGGTGTCCGCCAGGACACCACAGATCAGCCCGGTGTCCGCCAGGACACCGCAGACAAGGGAGCCGTATGAGCACCTCCGGGAGCAGGCCGCGCAAGGCCGGGGCGAAAAAGGCCGCCCCCAAGACCCCAGAGCTCCCCAGCCGGCGCACCCTGGTCATCATCCCGACCTACAACGAATCCGAGAATCTCCCGCTGATCATGGGCCGGGTGCGCAAAGCCCAACCCGAGGCGCACGTCCTGGTGGTGGACGACGGCAGCCCGGACGGCACCGGCGCTCTGGCCGACGAGTTCGCGGCGGCCGAACCGGGGCGCATCCACGTCATGCACCGCACCGCCAAGGACGGCCTCGGGGCGGCCTACCTGGCCGCGTTCGCCTGGGGGCTGGACCGCGGATACAGCGTGCTGGTGGAAATGGACGCCGACGGCAGCCATGCGCCCGAACAGCTCTACCGGCTGCTCGACGCCATCGACGGCGGGGCCGACCTGGCGATCGGATCGCGCTACGTCGACGGTGGGACGGTGCGGAACTGGCCCTGGCGACGGCTGGTGCTGTCCAAGACCGCAAATGGCTACGCGCGAGTGTTACTGGGGGTGGGCATCCACGACATCACCGCCGGCTATCGGGCCTATCGTCGCGAGGTGCTGGAGAAACTCGACCTGGCGACCGTCGAGTCCAAGGGCTACTGCTTCCAGATCGACCTGACCTGGCGGGCGATCAACCAAGGATTCACCGTCGCCGAAGTGCCGATCACCTTCACCGAACGCGAACTCGGCGTATCGAAAATGAGCGGGTCCAATATCCGCGAGGCGATGGCCAAGGTCGCCCAATGGGGGATCAGCGGCCGCTTCAGCGGCGCCCGCCGCGGTTAGACCCAGCGGCGCCCGCCGCGGTCAGCTCCCGCGGCGCTTGGTCTTGATCAGATCGAGCCGTTCCTTGAGCAACTCATCGAGTTCCTCGACCGAGCGACGCTCCAACAGCATGTCCCAGTGCGTCCTGGGCGGCTTGACCTTCTTCGGCTCCGGGATGTCGCCCTCGATGAGGGTTCCCTCGAGTCCGTTGCGGCACAGCCACGAACCCGGAATCTCGGCGTCGTCGGCAAACGGAACCTCGAACTCCTCACCGTTCTCGGTGCGGTACCGCGCGAGCTGCCGCGGCGCCAGGTCGTGGTTGCGGTCGGTCTCGTAGCTCACGGCGCCGAGTCGGCTGCCTCTCAGCACACGATCAGCCATGTTTTTCTCCTTGCTTCCGTCAGGGGAGCGCGAAA
>JBFYOR010000377.1:0-9595 GCA_041303695.1 Mycobacterium sp.
GCCACTGTCATGGTTGCGGACCACACCGGAGAATCCGACCACCGCGCCGGCTGCCTCAACGGCGACCAGGTGCTCATGCTCGGGCAACCGGATCGGCTGATCCGTCACCGCGGCACGCAGAATCCGGGTCACCCGTGGTCTCCCCCGGCCAACTGGTCCAAGGCATGGTCGAGCACCTCGGCGAGCACGCCGAGCCCGTCGCGGACTCCCCCGGTCGACCCCGGCAGGTTGACCACCAGCGTCCGTCCCGCCACACCGCAGACTCCCCGCGACAGCACCGCGGTGGGCACCTTCGGCAGCCCGGACCGCCGGATCGCGTCGGCCAGGCCGGGGATCTGGTAGTCCAGCACCTCCAGGGTGGCCTCCGGTGTCGCGTCGGTCGGCGAGATTCCGGTACCACCAGAGGTGATGACGACGTCGGCGCGATCGTCCACCGCGGCCCGCAGTGCATGGGCCACCGCCGGGCCGTCGGACACCACCGCCGGGGTCGGCAGCCCGAAACCGCGCGCGCCCAGCCAGTCGGCGATGATCGGACCGCAGCGATCGTCGTAGCGCCCGGCTGCGGCGCGCGTGGAGGCGATGATCACCCGCGCGGACCGGCTCACGGCTGCGGGGTCCAGACCCCGGTGCGGCCACCTTCCTTGCGCACGACATGGATATCGTCGAGCCGGGCGGCAGGATCGACCGCCTTGATCATGTCGTAGACCGTGAGGGCCGCCACCGTGACCGCGGTGAGCGCCTCCATCTCAACCCCGGTGCGGTCGGCGGTGCGCACCGATGCGAACACGTCAACCTGGCTCACGCCGATGTGGAACTCGATGTCCACGCCGCTGAGTGCCAGCTGGTGGCACATCGGGACGAGTTCACTGGTGCGTTTGGCGGCGAGCACTCCGGCCACCCGGGCGGTGGCCAGGGCATCGCCCTTGGGCAGCCCGCCGACGGCGATCATCCCGATCACCTCGACGGTGGTGTGCACGGTGCCCGAGGCGGTGGCACTCCTGGCGGTCACCGGCTTGGCGGTGACATCAACCATCCGCGCCGCGCCACGGTCGTCGAGGTGCGACAGACGGCGCTGCGGAACCTCCGAACGCCCGCCGGTCACCGCTACTTGTTGACGACGGTGACCGGGTGGACGTAGGGCAGGGTCGAGGCCGGCACCGGGAACGTCATATCCCCGAACGGAGACAACGGACCCACCCGGTCGGCGGCAAGTTCGCTGACCGCGTGGTCGTCCGGATCCCGGGTCGGCCAGCCGTTGTCGACATACCTGTGCTTCTTCGTGTTCTCTGCCACCTGATCATTCTGACACTTGTCCGCCGAACTCGCCCGCATGCCGGTTGTTTTACCCTGGTCAGCAATGACTCTTCCTTCTCCGCCGCCCACTCCGTCACGGCGGGGCCTGTCGTTGGGCTCATGGCTGTCGAATCTGCCCGACGACCGACTGATCCGACTGCTCGAGGCTCGACCGGATCTCGCCCAGCCCGCACCGGGCAGCATCGCCGCACTGGCCGCCCGCGCCGCCTCGCGGCAGTCGATCAAGGCCGCCGCCGACGACCTCGACTATCTGCGCCTGGCGGTTCTCGACGCGCTGCTGGTGCTGCGGGCCGACCACGGCGCTGTCGGCGCCGACGAGGTGGCATCGCTGCTCGGCCACCGCGCCCCGATGCCGGATCTGCTTGCCGCACTGGACGAATTGCGCGACCGGGCGCTGGTCTGGGGCGATGACGAACTCCGGGTGCCGGCGGAGGCACCGGCCGCTCTGCCGTGGTTCCCGGGTCAGGCCGCAGCGGAGAACCCGCATCATTGCGCCGACGACGTCAAGGCCGCGATCGGCGACCTCGACGGTCCGGCCCGCGACGTTCTGGAGCGGCTGGTGCTCGGCTCCCCGGTGGGCCGTACCCGCGACGCCGCGCCCGGCACACCGGCCGACCGTCCGGTGCAGCGACTGCTGGCCGCCGGCCTGCTCCGGCGGGTCGACGACGAGACGGTGGTCCTGCCCCGCGACATCGGGCAGATCCTGCGCGGCGAGCAACCCGGACCCAGCGATCTCACCGCGCCCGACCCGGTGGTCAGCAGCACTACGGCCAAGGACGTCGACGGGTCGGCGGCGGGTGCGGCCCTTGAACTCATGCGTCAGGTCGAGACCGTTCTGGAGAATCTCTCGGCGGCGCCGGTCCCGGAACTGCGCAGCGGCGGACTCGGGGTACGGGAGGCCAAACGGCTCAGTAAGTCCACCGGGGTCGATGAGCGGCGACTGGGGCTGATCCTCGAACTCGCCGCGGCAGCCGGCCTGATCTCCAGTGGTGTGCCCGACCCGGCGCCGCCGGGCGAGACGATGAGCTATTGGGCGCCGACGGTGGCGGCCGACCGGTTCCTCGAGGCGCCGGCGGCGTCGCGCTGGCTGCAGTTGGCGACCACCTGGCTGGATCTTCCGTCCCGGCCGGGCCTGGTGGGTGCCCGCGGCCAGGACGGGAAACCCTATGCGGCACTCTCGGATTCGCTCTATTCCACGGCGGCCCCGCTGGACCGGCGGCTGCTGCTGAGCCTGCTCGCCGAACTGCCGCCGGGTTCCGGGGTGGACGGCGCGAACGCGTCTGCGGCGCTGGTCTGGCTCCGGCCGCGGTGGGCGGCGCGGCTGCAGCCCGAGCCGGTCGGCCACCTGCTCGACGAGGCGCACGCCGTCGGGCTCACCGGCCGTGACGCACTGAGCACACCGGCTCGCGCGCTGTTGAACATCTCGGAGGAGGCCGCACTGGCCGCCATGACCAAGGCGCTGCCCGAGCCGATCGACCACTTCCTGGTTCAGGCGGATCTCACCGTGGTGGTGCCGGGACCTCTGCAACGGGAGTTGGCCGACGAACTCGGCGCGGTGGCAACAGTCGAATCCGCGGGGGCTGCGATGGTCTACCGGGTCAGCGACCAGTCCGTGCGGCACGCCCTCGATACCGGGCGAACCGCCGAGGGGTTGCAGCGCTTCTTCGAGCAGTATTCGAAAACCCCGGTCCCCCAGGGGCTGAACTATCTGATCAACGATGTCGCGCGCCGGCACGGACAGCTCCGGGTGGGCATGGCCGCGTCCTTTGTCCGCTGCGATGACCCGGCGTTGCTCTCGCATGCGGTGTCCGCGCCGGCGATGACCGGCCTCGGGGCCAGGCTGCTGGCGCCGACGGTGGCGGTCTCGCAGGCCCCGATCGCGGAAGTGCTCGCCGCCCTGCGGACCAGCGGGTTCGCCCCGGCCGCCGAGGACACCTCCGGTGCGATCGTCGACCTGCGCCGGCGGGGGGCTCGGGTTCCGGTCAATCCGGTGCGCCGGGCGGTGCGCGGACTGTCGAAACCCAACCCCGAGAGTTTGGCCACCGTGGTATCCGTGCTGCGCCGGGTGGAGTCGGCGCCGCTGGGCGGGGCGCGGGTGGATCCGGCTGTCGCGATTGCGCTGCTGCACCAGGCCGCGATTCTGGGAACCGACGTGTTGATCGGCTACGTCGACGCCGCCGGGGTGGCCACCCAGCGAGTGGTCCGGCCGTTGGCGGTCCACGGGGGCCGGCTGACCGCCTGGGATCCCGCCCAGGGACGCCCGCGCGAGTTCGCTGTGCACCGGGTCACCTCCGTGATGTCGGCCGACCCCCGATAATGGGGCAATGACCTTCCACGACTTTCCCGCGAGCAGTGCCGTGGCCCACGCATGACTGACGGCCCGCTGATCGTGCAGAGCGACAAAACGGTGCTCCTGGAGGTCGACCACGAGCAGGCCGACGCCGCCCGCGCCGCCATCGCGCCGTTCGCCGAACTCGAACGCGCCCCCGAACACATCCATACCTACCGCATCACCCCGTTGGCGCTGTGGAACGCCCGGGCAGCCGGTCACGACGCCGAGCAGGTGGTCGACGTACTGGTCAACTTCTCCCGCTACGCGGTGCCGCAACCGCTGCTGGTCGACATCGTCGACACCATGGCCCGGTACGGCCGGCTCCAACTGGTCAAGCATCCCGCCCACGGCCTGTGCCTGGTCAGCCTGGATCGTGCGGTGCTCGCGGAGGTGCTGCGCAACAAGAAGATCACCCCCATGCTCGGCGCGCGCATCGACGACGACACCGTCCTGGTGCATCCCAGCGAGCGTGGCCGGGTCAAGCAGATGCTGCTCAAGATCGGCTGGCCGGCCGAGGATCTGGCCGGCTATGTCGACGGGGAGGCCCATCCGATCGCCCTGGCGCAGGACGGCTGGGAACTGCGCGACTACCAGCAGATGGCGGCCGACTCGTTCTGGGCCGGCGGGTCGGGGGTGGTGGTGCTGCCCTGCGGAGCGGGCAAGACCATTGTGGGTGCGGCCGCTATGGCCAAAGCCGGTGCCACCACGCTGATCCTGGTCACCAACACCGTGGCAGGTCGGCAGTGGAAACGGGAACTGATCGCCCGCACCTCGTTGACCGAGGAGGAGATCGGCGAGTACTCCGGCGAGCGCAAGGAGATCCGACCGGTCACCATCGCGACCTATCAGGTGATCACCCGGCGCACCAAGGGCGAATACCGGCACCTGGAGTTGTTCGACAGCCGGGACTGGGGCCTGATCATCTACGACGAGGTCCACCTGCTGCCGGCCCCGGTGTTCCGGATGACCGCCGACCTACAGTCACGGCGGCGATTGGGGTTGACGGCAACCCTGATCCGCGAGGACGGCCGGGAGGGCGACGTGTTCAGCCTGATCGGACCCAAGCGGTACGACGCGCCGTGGAAGGACATCGAGGCCCAGGGCTGGATCGCGCCGGCCGAGTGCATCGAGGTCCGGGTCACCATGACCGATAACGAACGGATGCAGTACGCCGTCGCCGAGCCCGAGGAGCGCTACAAGCTGTGCTCGACAGCGCACACCAAAGTCGCGGTGGTGAAGTCGATCCTGGCCAAACACCCGGGTGAGCCGACGCTGGTGATCGGTGCCTACCTTGACCAACTCGACGAACTCGGTAAGGAACTCGACGCCCCGGTGATCCAGGGGTCGACCAAGAACGCCGAACGCGAGGCACTCTTCGACGCCTTCCGCCGCGGCGAGGTCAAGACCCTGGTGGTGTCCAAGGTCGCCAACTTCTCCATCGACCTGCCGGAAGCCTCAGTGGCCGTGCAGGTTTCGGGCACCTTCGGATCACGTCAGGAGGAGGCCCAGCGACTGGGCCGACTGCTGCGGCCCAAGCACGACGGCGGTGGTGCGGTGTTCTACTCGGTGGTCTCCCGCGACAGCTTGGACGCCGACTACGCCGCGCACCGGCAGCGGTTCCTGGCTGAGCAGGGTTACGGCTACCACATCACCGACGCCGACGACCTACTCGGCCCGGCGATCTAGGACAGCGCAGGGATGACCTTCCGCTCAAACAACTCGATACCGGAACGGTCGTAGGCCGCTTCCGGGAAGTAGCAGATCACATACTCGCAGCCGAGGTCCCGCAGCCTCGTCATCCGCTCGATGACCCGTTCCGGAGTCCCGGTGGCATTGCCGGTGTTGTCGTTCATCGCCATCATGGCGTCGGCTGCAGCGTCGCCACAGACACCGGCAAGCCGATCCCGGACCCGTTGGGAGCGTTGGGCGAAGTCGGCGTCGGAGGATCCCACGATCGCATTGACGTTGGCCGATCGGACGATGGAGCCGTAATCCCGGCCGACGTCTCGACAGTGCCCGGCGAGGATCTCCGACTTGTGCGCGAACTCGTCAGGATCTGCGCTGTAGTTCGTGTACTGCGCATACTTCGCGGCGATCTTCAGCGTCACCTTCTCGCCTCCGCCGGCGATCCACAGCGGGATCTGTTGCAGCGGCTTCGGGGCGACGATCGCGTCGTTCACCTGATAGTGCTTGCCCTCGAAGGTGACCCGGCCGTCGCGCCAGGCGTCGCGCATGATCTGCACGCCCTCGTCGAGTCGGGCCAACCGCACCCCCGCTGACGGGAAGCCGTATCCGTAGGCGCGCCACTCATGTTCGTACCAACCGCCGCCGATACCCATCTGGACCCGGCCGCCGGAGATGATGTCGGTGGTGGCGGCGACCTTGGCCAGGTAGGCGGGGTTGCGATAGCTCATCGCGGTGCACATCTGGCCGAGTTTGATTCGCGAGGTACTCGCCGCCAGCGCCGCCATCAACGTCCACGCCTCGTGGGTGGCCTCATCGGTGGGCGTCGGAACGGTGTGAAAATGGTCGTAGACCCACAGCGAGTCCCACCCACCGGCGTCGGCATGCTGGGCGAGATCCCGCATTGTCGCCCAATGGTTTTCCACCGGAATGCCCACCAGGTCCAGTCGCCAGCCCTGCGGAATGAAGAGTCCGAATCGCATACCCGGTGACTCTACGGCGAAAGTTCGCTCACAACACCGGCAGCAGATGACGCAGGATCGCGGCCGACTGCGCCGCCACTTCGTCGACGAAGGCGGTGAAATCGAAGCTGGACTGTGCCCCGGCGAGGTCCGAGAGGGCCCGGACGACAAGCCAGGGGATGCCGAAGTTCTCGCATACCTGGCTGACCGCCGCACCTTCCATCTCCACCGCCTGCCCACCCAGGTCGCCGTACAGGCGCACGCGGGTGACCTCGCAATGCAGGTACTGATCTCCGGTCAGGACTGTGCCGAAGGCGATTCGGGGCGGCCGGTCATCGCCACCGGCATTGCGGGACAGGGCAGGCAGGGTCAAGCCATCGAGGTGGCCGCGGACCCGGGCGAGCAGTACCGGGTCGGCCGGATAGCCGAATTGGGTGGTGGGATTCAAGAACGGAACATGCCCGGCCTGATAGACCCGCAGGGCGGCATCTTCGATCACACCGGCGTCGTGCTGGATGGTGCGTTCCGCGATGACGACATCGCCGATCCGCAGCCCCGGGTCAAGACCGCCTGCCACGCCGGAGAACGCGATCGCGCGGCAACCGAACCGGTCGGCGAGCACAGTGGCCACCATCGCGGCGTTAACCTTGCCCATCCCGGCGCGCGACAGCACCACCCGGTAGCCGTCGAGGTGGCCCACAGTGAACCCGATACCGGCGATCTCCTGTGTCGCAACAGCAGTCATGGCACCCGCGAGGTGCGCGTGTTCCTGCGGGAGCGCGCAGAGAAGGCCGATCGTCACGGGCGCGCAGACGCGAAGGAGTGAGTTGTCACGCCATCACAACAATGACGCCGGCGGGTTGAAGCCGTCGCCGTAGTTGATGCCTATGATCGAGCCGATGTTGGCATCCGCCGTCGGGGTGATCACATCGAGGCGCCAACCCTGCGGGATGAACAGTCCGAAGCGCATGCTCAAACTCTACGAGCAAAAGTCCGTTGACAGCCAGGATTGGCGTCCCTATAGCGAAAGCCGGCCTGCTGCGGATCCTGGCAGTGGAACGGGCTTTTCATCTTGAGCGCCCGGTGTCAGTTAGATTCGTCGCCATGACCCGATGGGGGCGATCCGGTGCCGCTGTGGCTGGTGCGAGCGTCGTCGCGGTGGTCGCGGCACTGGCGCTGATCGCCCCGGAACGGCTGAGAGCGCCGGCGCTCTCCGGAGCAATCGGCGGCCCCTACGCGAGATTACTGGCCCAGTCGTCCGATCTCGGCCCGGCCAGGTCCGCACAGGTACGACTGACCGCCGCCCTTCACGGCCGGGCCGAACCAGTCCGGCTGCGCGCCTGGGCCCGGGATCAAGGGCTATCGGTACAGTGGCGCGGCGGTGACGACTGGGCGGTGATCCACGGCTCCCCGGAAACCGTGGGCGAGGCGTTCGGCGTCACCGTGCGCGACTACCGGATACGGGGCGGATACGAGGAGGGCCGGGTCTTCTACGCATCGCCCCAGCAACCGGACATCCCTGCCGCCGCCCAGGACGAGGTGTCCGGTCTCGGTCGCATTCTCAACTACACCCCGGTCCGCGAAGCCATTCCCGATTGGCCGCGGGACGTTCCCGACGGCGGACTGGCGCCCACCCAACTGCTCAACGCCTACAACGCGAAGCCGTTGGTGGACGATGGATTCACCGGCGCGGGCCAGACAGTGGTGGTCTTCGCCTTCGACGGTTTCCTGCAGGAGGATATGGATACCTTCGCCGAATCGTTCGCACTGCCGCCGTTGACACCGGAGGTGGTCGGCGGTATGCCGGAGCGCCGAGTCGGCGAGGCCAACATGGATCTTCAGGTGATTCACGCCCTCGCCCCGGATGCCCGGCTGGTCTTGGTCAACGCGCGCTCCACCACCAACAACGAGGGCGGGGGCGCATTCGAGAAACTCGCCCGGCTGATGGAGTCGACCGACAAGCAGTTCCCAGGTGCGATCTGGAGTTTCTCCATCGGCTGGGGTTGTGATCGGCTGTTCACCGCAGCCGACTTCGCGCCGGTGCGCTCCGCACTGGCCGCCGCGCTGCGCAACGGCACCACGGCTTTCAACGCCTCCGGGGACCTCGCCGGACTCGAATGCAAGGGCAGCCAGAATTGGTCGGAGCGACCGACCCCCGATGACGTCGGGGTCGACGCGGTGGCCTCACTGCCGGAGATGGTTTCGGTGGGCGGCACCAAATTGTCCACCGACGCCGAGGGCAGGTGGTTGTCCGAACAGGCCTGGTACAACGTTCCGCTGACCCTGGGGACGGCCGGCGGCGCCTCGACCCTGTTCGAACGGCCGGAGTGGCAGACCGTCGGCATCGGTTCCGAACTGCCCGACCGGCGGCTGGTACCCGACGTCGCCGCTGTGTCCGACCCGTTCACCGGTGTATGGATCGTGTTCAACCAACAGGTCTCTGTCGGGGGCGGCACCTCCCAGGCGGCACCGATCTGGGCCGGGCTGACCGCCCTGATGAACCAGAAACTCACCGCCGGCGGCGCCGAACCCGTGGGCGAGTTGAACCCGTTGCTGTACCGGATGGTCAAGAACCCGACGCTGCGCCCGGGCCTGCGCGATATCAACTTTGGAGGGAACGCGATCAGCATCTCCGGGACCACGGGCTACGACATGGTGACCGGCCTGGGCACCCCGAACATCGAAAACCTGGTGACGAACATTCTGCTGGCCCGGGCGGGCCGATGAGCGGGGCCGAGCAGTCCGTTACCGGAGAGACCGGGGCGCAGGAGTTCGACGGAGTCGCGGTTCCGGATCGGAGGTACCGGGCCCAGGGTGCTTTCCGGGCCCGGTACGTGGCCGTACTCGGACTCCTTGCCCTCGGCTTGGGAACCGGGTACGCGGTCATCGGGGTTTGGGACCGACTTGTGCAGGACGCGGCCACCTACAGCTGCCCGCCGGACTGCGGCCGACCGCCCAACGCAGAGCCGGTGGCCAACCTCCCGCGGTTCGAATCGCCCGGCGGGGAGTTCTCGGTGGCGCGGCCCGAAACCAGCCCGGTCTAAGACGTCAGCACCGGACCCGACGGGGTCACCGCCAGGCAGATCACCGGTGACGGCGGGGTGTTGCGGCTGTTCAGCCAGCCCGCCGAGGGCCGCGTCGCCCGCCAGGTCATCGATCAACTGATGGCCAGGCAGTACCCCGGCGCGACAGTGGCCTATGAACTGCCCAACGCCATGGTCGGATATCAGGTCGGCCACGGAGTGGTCGCCAACGTCCAGGCCCCCGGGCTATCTGCCAAGTTCAACCTGCGGGTGATCGTGAT
>JBFYOR010000378.1:0-3744 GCA_041303695.1 Mycobacterium sp.
CCGCGCTGACCACCATCGGGGAAGGCCCGGCAGTCAGCACCGCCACCGAGATGATCCGAGACCTGGTCGCCGGACAGGAGGCTGTGGTGCGGACCGCGCGCACCCTGTTCCCGGTCGTGGATGAGGCCCACGACGAGCCGACCGCCGACCTTCTGACCCAGCGCATGCAGATCCACGAGAAGACCGCGTGGATGCTACGCAGCCTGCTGGAGGAGTGACGCGTTCAGGCGGTTCTGCCCCGCAAGCCCCGGGTGAAGGGGCAGCCCATCAGTGACCGCAGGGCCCGACCCAGTGCCTCGCTGTCCGCGACCGGGCTGAAGAACGGCACCCGCACGTCCCAACTGCCCTGGTGCCCTTCCACTCTCACCTGCAGGCCGTAACGGTCGAGGCCGAGCAGCCGTAGGCGGCCCCGGCGCATCCCCCGTGGGATATGCAGGCGAAGGCGCTCGAGAAGTTCGCCGTGGTGCTGTTCAAGGTGTTGAACCCACGCCGCCTCCACCTGACAGAATGGATCCGGGCGCGCGTCGAGCAGAGCGCAGCGATCAACGGCATTGGCGCCGGTTGCGTCCGCTAGAACGGCCGAGTCCACGGCGCATATGAGTAGCCGGTCCCGGTGCCCGACATCGAGCAGTGCGGGGTTGGGATCGGTGGCGGCAATCGCGTCGAGGATGGGCCGCACCTCGGTGGGCGAGGCGGGTCGCATCCGGCCGCGAATCCACACCAGCGCCCGGACCGACTCCGCCGCGGTCACCGGGGCATGGTCCAGCAGTTCGAGGACAACGGGCGTGCCGGCGGGCCGGGCGGCAATCGCTGAGCCGTTGGGCACGGTGATCGCGACCTGGCCGCAGGCAAGCAGGCGGTGCACGGGGCTGGTCACCGGTGCCGCACCGTCGGCGGCCAGGCGCGCGGTACCCGCCCGCGCGCAAATGGTGCGAACCCGCTCGGCCGGCGTCGGTACCGCGGCACCCGTGGCCATGTCTGCCTCCAGATTGTGTGAGAGGGCAACCCCCGGACGAACCGCGTTTGCGGCGTGGGCGATGCGGATATAAGGTAAGCCAGCCCTAAGTAAGGTAACCCAAAGTTCTGTATCGGGGAACTCTGGCCCATCGTCTGGAAGGTCGACCGCGTGAAGCGCTCCGCTGCTGTGATGAAGTCCGGAACCGTGGCGACCGCGGCACTGTTCGCCGGGTTGGCGTTGGCCGGGTGCGCCGCCCAGCAGGCCAAGACCGCCGACTCCGGCGTCGCATCGACACCCGCGATCGCCGCCGAGGCCGCCTCCGATTACAAGCGCTACGTCACCGGTCAGACCGAGGCCCTGGTTCCGGCCACCGAGGCATTCGCCGCGGCGATCAAGGCCGGCGACATCCCGACGGCCAAATCGCTCTATCCCACGACGCGGACCTACTTCGAACGCATCGAACCGGTTGCCGAATCCTTCCCCGATGATCTTGACCCACGCATCGACCTGCGCGAGGCCGACCTCGAACCCGGTCAGGCGTGGACCGGGTTTCACCGGCTGGAAAAAGACCTGTGGGTCAGCGGGATCCAACCTGACACCAACGCCGTCGCCGACCAACTCGTCGCAGACGTCAAGGAGCTCGATAGCGGAGTGCGCGAACCCGGTTGGATGATCGAGCCCACTGAGATCGCCGGTGGGGCGCAGGGTCTGCTCGACGAGGTCGCGACGTCGAAGATCACCGGTGAGGAGGACATCTTCAGCCATACCGATCTATGGGACTTCAACGCCAACCTCGAGGGATCCCAGAATGCCGTGGCCGCGGTGCGACCCATCCTCGACGAGCGCAACCCCGATCTGGGCAAGCGCGTCGATGAGCGCTTCGCGGCCGTCGAGGCGCTGCTGGACAACTACCGGGACGGCGACGGGTTCGTGGCCTACACCACGGTGACCGAACCGCAGCGCCAGGAACTCTCCCGGGCCATCGACGCATTGAGCAAAGAAGTCAGCCAGGTCCAGGGTGTCGTCGCTCCCCGGTGATTCCGGCGCAACCGATCGCGCTCACCGCCCGGCACTGTCTCGGCGTTCGCTGCTCGGGGCCGCCGGGCTTGGTGCCGCAGTAGCCGGAGCGGCCGGCGCCGGGGTGCTGGCCGGCCGGGCCTCGGCGATCGCCGGTCCGGGCCTGGACAGGCCGGTGCCGTTCCGGGGACGGCGGCAGGCCGGGATCATCACCCCCGCCCAGGACCGGATGCACTTCTGCGTCTTCGATGTCACCACCGACTCCAAAGCTGAACTCGTGGCGATGCTCAAGGAATGGACCGTCATGGCCGAGCGGATGACCGCCGGCCAGGAGGCCGCCCCTGACGGGGCCGTCGGCTTGAATCCGTATGCGCCGCCGGCTGATACCGGCGAAGCACTCGGACTGCCGGCATCCCAGCTCACCTTGACGATCGGCTTCGGTCCCAGCCTGTTCAGCACCGACGGTAGGGACCGGTTCGGTCTGGCCGGGAAGCGACCGGCCCCGTTGGCCGACCTGCCGAAATTCCCCAACGAGAGTCTGGACCCGGCCCGTTGTGGCGGTGACATCGTCGTACAGGCTTGCGCCAACGATCCTCAGGTGGCCGTACACGCCATTCGCAACCTGGCCCGAGTCGGCTTCGGCACGGTGGCCGTGCGTTACTCCCAGCTTGGGTTCGGCCGTACCTCCTCGACCACCCGCGAGCAGTCGACGCCGCGAAACATGTTCGGATTCAAAGACGGAACCAGCAATCTCAAGGCCGAGGACACCGGCGCCCTGGACCAACACGTCTGGGTGGCGAAGGGGGACGGCCCGGACTGGCTGACCGGGGGCAGCTACCTGGTGGCACGGCGGATCCGGATGCGTATCGAACCCTGGGACCGTGCCACTCTTCTTGAGCAGGAACGGGTGATCGGCCGCCACAAGGGATCCGGTGCTCCGATCGGGGCCGACGATGAGTTCGCCGCATTGGATTTCGAGGCTATCGGCACCCGCGGCGCTCCCCTGATCGACCCCGACGCCCACGTACGACTGGCCGCCAAACAGAATCTGGGTGGCATCGAAATCCTGCGTCGTGGTTACAACTTCACCGACGGCACCGACGGGTTCGGCCATCTTGATGCGGGCCTGTTCTTCATCGCGTTCGTGCGCAATCCGGTGACCCAATTCGTGCCGATGCAGGCACAACTGGCCCGCACCGACCTCCTCAACGAATACATCACCCACACCGGTTCGGCGGTCTTCGGCTGTCCGCCCGGTCTGGGTGAGGGCGAGTACTGGGGCTCCACGCTGTTCGGCTGACTGAACGGTGCGGCGACCCCGGCCGGGTGTGGCCGGGGCCGCCGCGGCCTCACTTGCCTTTGGACCGGATGGCCGACTCGATCTCTTCGGCGGGGATGGCCTTGGTGCAGAAGAACCAGTCCTCGCAGTGCACGTCGTCGTCCTTGCCGTCCATGCGGTCCTTGGCGGTGCCGCAGGACCCCGCGGGCGGGACGATCACCGGCTCACCGGGACGCCAGTCCGCCGGGGTGGCGACGTCGTAGTGGTCGGCGGTCTGCAGGGCCTTGATGACGCGCAGAAGTTCGTCGAAGTTGCGGCCCAGGCTCAACGGATAGTAAATGATCGTTCGCACGACGCTCTTGGGGTCGATAACGAACACCGCCCGCACCGCCTTGGTGGTGGCCTCGCCGGGCATGATCATCCCGTACTTCTGGGCGATCTCCATCGAGATGTCTTCCAGGAGTGGGAAGGTCACCTCGACGTCCTTCAT
>JBFYOR010000379.1:0-2541 GCA_041303695.1 Mycobacterium sp.
CCGGAATGTCCGGGCCGAGCAGTCCAGCCAGGACCGCCTGGACGTCGAATCCGCCCTGCAGCAGGTCATCGAGGAAGTCGGCCACCGCGGTTGAGCCGGTCGGGAAGTTGATGGCCGCGAAAATCGGTGTAAGCGCCTCCGCGACAAGTGGATTGCCGAGGGTCTGCTCGAGGAAGTAGGCCGCCGCGTCGGCGAGGGTCGTCCGGATCTCGGCGGGAATCCCGGCCAGCGCGCCGAGGTCGGCGAGTCGCTGCGACAGGCTCGCCAGCACGGCGGTGTCGGTGGCGAGACCCTGGATGGTCGCCGGTACGGCGCTGAAATCGCCGAGTAGTCCGGCCCGCAGCAAGGCGAAACCTGCCGCCGCGAGTGCGGGAGCCAGATTCGCCGAGGCGGGATCGGCGGTGACGATGAGGTCCAGCAACAGGGCGGTGATCGGTTCCTGGAAGTCCTCCACCGCGGCCGGGCCGTCAACGAGCACCGAAACCACCAGCGGCACAATCTGATCCGCCAGCCGCGCGCCCATCGCCGCATCGCCGACGAAGCCGCCGACCAGTTCGGAGACGGCAGTGCTGAGGTACTGCAGCGCTTCGGGGTTGTCGAGCAGACCGCCGAGCGCACCCGACATGGCCACGTCCACCGCGGCCTGGATGGCCGGGCTGTTTTGCAGTGCGCTCCAGGCCCCCGACGCCGCATCGGCCAGGTCGGTTCCGGCCAGCGCCGCCGCCGCGAATTCACCGGCGATATCGGCCAGCGCGGCCGGCACACCGGGATGGCCGAAGAAACCGGACACGATCGAACCGGCCAGCCCGCCGAGTTCGCCGTCGCCGGCGAGCCCGCTGACCAATCCGGAGACGGCCCCGCCCAGGAACTGCAGCACGTCGGCGTCGTTGAGCAGTCCGGAGATCGCGTCGGAGACGGTGAGGTCCACCACGGCCTGAATGGCCGGGTCGGCCTGCAGCGATCGCCATGCCAGGGTTACCGCGGTGCCGGGATCGGTGCCGGCGAGGACCGCGGTCGCGAACGAACCGGCGGCATCGGCCAGGGCGGCCGACACACCGGGCTGGCCGAGGAACCCGCTGACCGCACCGGCCAGCGCACCAAAGGTCGGGTCATCGACCCAGCCGGCGATGGCCTGCGTCACCGAGGGGCCGAATTCGGTGGCCAGCACCTCGACGGCGCCGGAGATCGCCTCGTCGACTGCGTCGCCGATGGCGGGGTCGGCAAGCAGAGCCCGGATCGCCTCCGGCAGTGCCGCGACCGGGTCGGCGGCGGTAGCGATACGGCCTACCGCGTCAGCCAGCGCGACCAGCACCGGTTGCGAGCCCAGGACGCCGCCGGTCACCGAATCGACCAGGGCGTTCACCTGCTCACCGAGGTCCGATTCGGCCCACCATCCGCTGACCGCGTCGCTGACGCCGTCGATGACGTCGGCGACGCTGGGAGCGGCGCCCAGCCCCGCGATCAGGCCCGAGACCTCGGCGACCGCCGGGGCTCCGAAGGTGCGCTCGATCCAGTCCGCGGCGGCGTCGGCGATGCCGGTGCGAATCTGGGCGGGCAGGCCGGCCAGGATGCCGATCCCGGCGATCTGGTCGGACAGGCTCGGCGGGACCGCCTGGCCGGTGGTCACCGAGGCTGCCGGAGCCACCGTCTCCACCGAAGCCGAGAGTTCCCGACGGCTCGCCGCCGCGGCGGCCCAGGCCAGCGGCGCGGCCGCCGGGATGTCGGTGCGGCCGGGGCCGCCCAGCCAGGCGAGCAGGCCGGTAACCGGGGTCGCTGACACCGCGGCGGTCGCGGGGGCGGCGTTCATCACCGGCGCCGCGGCCGCGGCAGCGGTGGCGATCGCCGCGATCTGCGGCACTCCGGCCGTCGGGGCGACCTCGCTGACCGCCGAGGCGGGGGTCGTCGGGACGGAGCCGTCGACAGGTGCCGGGGACGCGATATCGGGCGCCGAGGTGGGGTCGTTCGGGATGGGGGCGGAATCGCCGGCCGGGACCCGGCGCGGGCCGCCGGGGGCCGCCGACTCGGCAGCGGCAGAACCGGTCCGGGCCGATCTGCGGGTGCCGCGGTCGTTGCCGGGGGCCTCAGCGTCGGTGCCGGCCTGCGCCGGAACGTCGCGCGCGGTACGGGCCGGGGATCCGGCCCGGGCCCGGGTCCGGGTTGCGGCGCCGTTGTCCGGGGCCGACTGTGCCGACCCGGCGGTGGTGGACGATCCTGCGTCGCTGGAGGTGTCAGTGTCCGCGGCAGCCAACGGCAGTCCTGCAATCACCCCGCCCACGCCCAGTGCGACGGCGAGGGCTCCGACCCGTCCCACATAGTGCGTCGGACGACGTCGACTCGACCCGGAAATCGCACTCACCATGAACCGCCTCACCACCCCGAACGGATCCGCCCCGCTCCGCGGCAGACTGAACTCTTAGCAGTATCACAGGTTTGTGACCCAGGACATATTCCGCGGACGTCACCTCACACCCGGCGGCGCATCTGCAGTGGTAGAGGGCCTGCCACGTCCGCGGCGGCCGATGGCCACCATGTCTCTCCCAC
>JBFYOR010000380.1:0-3591 GCA_041303695.1 Mycobacterium sp.
GGTCGCCGAACAGCGGGCGTTGGACATCACCGATTTCGATGCGGTTACCAACTTCGGCGCCGATGTCCACGCCCGCCATCGCGCGATGGACGTCGTGATGAACATCGCCGGCATCTCCGCCTGGGGCACCGTCAACCAACTCACCCACGCCCACTGGCGATCGATGGTCGAGGTCAACCTGATGGGGCCGATCCACATCATCGAAACCTTCGTGCCCGCAATGGTTTCCGCGGGACGCGGTGGCCGTCTGGTCAACGTGTCCTCGGCCGCCGGGCTCGTCCCGCTGCCGTGGCACGCCGCCTACAGCGCCAGCAAGTACGGGCTGCGGGGGCTCTCGGAGGTGCTGCGATTCGATCTTGCCCGGCACCGCATCGGGGTGTCGCTAGTCGTGCCTGGTGCGGTCAACACCCCGCTGGTGCAGACCGTGCAGATCGCCGGCGTCGACCGCGACGACCCCAGGGTGCAGCGCTGGGTCCGGCGCTTCGCCGGCCATGCGGTGTCCCCGGAGAAGGCCGCCGAGAAGATCCTGGCCGGGGTGGCGCGCAACCGCTTCCTGATCTACACCTCACCGGACATCTGGGCGCTGTACGCGTTCAAGCGGTATGCGCCGTGGCCGTTCGCAGTGGTGATGAAGCCGGTCAACGTGTTGTTCACTCGTGCGCTGCGGCCACGGGCGCGCGGCGCTGCCACGGCTCTGCCGCCCGGCAGATAAGGGAGGCCCAGCGTGCGAAAAAGTCTGTTGGTCGCGATGGTGGGTGTGCTGGCGATCGTCGGCGCACCCAGCGCCGGCGGCGACGAGCCCGAGGTGCTGACGCTGACCGGCACGGTGGTCTACCGCGAGCCCAGTGCGCCGCCGGCCGACGCGTTGCTGACGGTCACCCTCGAGGATGTCTCCCTGGCCGACGCACCGGCGGTGACGCTGGGGCAGGCGCAGTTTCAGCTCAATGGCCAATCGGCGCCGATCCCGTTCTCGCTGGCCTACCCGAGGTCGGCGGTGGTGCCGCAAGCCCTGTACTCCGTCCGGGCCCGGCTGACCCAGGGTGATCGGCTGTTGTTCACGACCACCCAGAACAACCCGGTTGATCCGCTGCGGCCCGCGCCCCTGCAACTGGTGTTGGAGCCGGTTGCGCCGACGGCCCCGCCGCCGGCGCCGGACGCCTCGCTGACCGACACCTACTGGAAAGTCGTCTCGGTCCAGGGGGTGCCGGTCGTGGTGGCCGAGCAGCTGCGCGAACCGCACCTGGTGCTGAACGGGCAGGACGGCCGTTTCGCCGGGTCGGGGGGTGTGAACCGGCTGATGGGTGACTACACGCTCACCGGTGACGTTCTGACGTTGTCCAACGCGGCGTCGACGATGATGGCCGGCCCACCCGAAGCGATGGCTCAGGAACAGGCGATCCTCGCGGCGCTGCCGCTGGTGCGCGGCTTCCGCGTCACCGGCAACAGCTTGACCCTCGTCGATGAGGCCGGAGGGCCGGTGCTGCAGGCCGTCGCGGTGGCGCTGAACTAGCCGCACCCGCCGGAGGCGGCATTTCTGTCGGAGGCCGGTGATAGACCAAAGGCAGACGAATGTGACCAGCGACACGCCGCGCAACGGTCGGTCGAGGGCTTACGACCTGGGAATTTCATAAATGTTATTCGGAATATGTAGTACCTCTGTGTGTTGTGACCCACTAGGTGTAGTGTTTGGCAAGCCGGATGGCCCGCGATCAGCGGGCCAGCCGGGACCACTGACAACACTGTTTTCCACACCATTCCGTCCCCCATTCCGCCCGGCCTTTCATCGCCCCGTCCGCCGAGGAGCCACTCCGCAGATGACCATCACCGTCTACACCAAGCCCGCCTGCGTGCAGTGCAACGCCACCTACAAGGCCCTCGACAAGCAGGGTCTGTCCTACGAGATCGTGGACATCACCGAGGTGCCGGAGGCGCGGGATTACGTCATGGCCCTGGGCTACCTGCAGGCACCCGTGGTGGTCGCCGGCGGCGAGCACTGGTCCGGCTTCCGGCCCGACCGCATCAAGGCGCTGGCCGGGGCATCCGGCACGGTCGCAGCCGTCAGCGCGTAGCGGCGTCGGCCAGGGGGAACGACGATGGAACCGGACGGCGGCTCTACTGACTCAGCCGACTGGGTCGGCTCCGCCGACCAGGTCCCGGTGCGGGTGGTGTACTTCTCCAGCGTCTCGGAGAACACCCACCGCTTCGTGCAGAAGCTGGGTCTGCCGGCCATCCGGATTCCGGTGCACGGTCGTATCCAGGTCGACGAACCCTACGTGCTGATCCTGCCCACCTACGGCGGCGGCCGGGCTAACGGCCCGGATCCGGAGGCCGGCGGTTACGTACCCAAGCAGGTCATCGCGTTTCTCAACAACGAGCACAATCGATCGCTGATCCGCGGCGTCATCGCGGCCGGCAATACCAACTTCGGTGCCGAGTTCTGCTACGCGGGCAATGTCATCTCCCGCAAGTGCGACGTGCCGTATCTCTACCGATTCGAACTGATGGGAACCTCCGAGGACGTCGAAGCCGTCCGCGCGGGTCTGGCTGATTTCTGGAAGGACGACACGTGTCACCAACGGTCACTGCTGCAGAGCCGGTAACCTCCAACCCCGCGCATGCGCTGCCGGGTGAGACCGACTACCACGCGCTCAACGCGATGCTCAATCTGTACGGCCCCAACGGTGAGATCCAGTTCGACATGGACCGCCTCGCCGCCCGGCAGTACTTCCTCGAGCACGTCAACCAGAACACCGTGTTCTTCCACAATCAGGACGAGAAGATCGATTACCTGATCCGGGAGAACTACTACGAGCGCGAGGTGCTCGACCAGTACTCGCGCAACTTCGTCAAGACGCTGACGGACCGCGCCTACGCCAAGAAGTTCCGGTTCCCGACCTTCCTGGGCGCGTTCAAGTACTACACCTCCTACACGCTGAAGACGTTCGACGGTAAGCGCTACCTGGAGCGCTTCGAGGACCGCGTGGTGATGGTCGCGCTGACGCTGGCCGCCGGCGACACCACGCTGGCGGAGAAGTTGGTCGACGAGATCATCGACGGGCGCTTCCAGCCCGCCACCCCGACCTTCCTCAACTCCGGTAAGGCCCAGCGCGGTGAGCCGGTGAGCTGCTTCCTGCTGCGCATCGAGGACAACATGGAGTCGATCGGCCGCTCGATCAACTCGGCACTGCAGCTGTCCAAGCGCGGCGGCGGAGTTGCGTTGCTGCTGAGCAACATTCGCGAGCACGGCGCGCCGATCAAGAACATCGAGAACCAGTCCTCCGGTGTCATCCCGATCATGAAGCTGCTGGAGGACTCGTTCTCCTATGCCAACCAGCTGGGTGCCCGCCAGGGTGCCGGCGCGGTCTACCTGCACGCCCATCATCCGGACATCTACCGCTTCCTGGACACCAAGCGGGAGAACGCCGACGAGAAGATCCGGATCAAGACGCTGTCCCTGGGCGTGGTGATCCCGGACATCACCTTCGAGCTGGCCAAGAACAACGAGGATATGTACCTGTTCTCGCCGTATGACGTCGAGCGGGTCTACGGGGTGCCGTTCGCCGATATCTCGGTCACCGAGAAGTACTACGA
>JBFYOR010000381.1:0-5574 GCA_041303695.1 Mycobacterium sp.
TGAACGACAGCAGCCGTTTGATGTCGTTCTGGGCGATCGCACCGAGAATGCCGACGACCATGGTCAACAGCGCGGCGACCAGGAGCACCGAATTGAGCCCGCCGTCGGCGAACAGCAGCGAGTGCGCCCGGATGATCGCGTAGACACCGACTTTGGTGAGCAGGCCGGCGAACACCGCGGTCACCGGGGCCGGGGCGGTGGGGTAGGAGTCGGGCAGCCAGCTCGACAGCGGGAAGACCGCGGCCTTGATGCCGAATGCCACCAGCAGCACCGCGAACAGCGCGCCGCGGGTGCCGGTGTCGACGTCGCGCAGGCGGACCGATAGTTCCGCCATGTTCAGCGTCCCGGCGGCGCCGTAAACCAGCGCCAACCCGGTCAGGAAGATCACCGATGACAGCATCGACACCATCACATAGGAGATGCCGACCCGCACCCGCTCCCGACTGGCGCCGATGGTGAGCAGCACGAAGCTCGCCGCGAGCAGCACCTCGAAGCCGACGAACAGGTTGAAGAGGTCGCCGGCCAGGAACGCGATGCACACCCCCGCCGACAGCACCAGGTAGGTGGGCAGGAAGATCGACACCGGCTGGCGATCGTCGCCGTCGCGGATACCCTGGCCGATCGCATAGAACACCACCGCCAGCAGCACGGTCGCCGATACCACCAGCATCAGCGCCGACAACCGGTCGACCACCAGCGTGATGCCCAGCGGGCCGAGTCCGGCCTCGGTGGGGCCCCAGCCGCCGACGTGCAGCGCCTGGGTTCCGGTCCGGTCGGTCTGGACCAGCAGCGCGATGCTGACCGCCAGCACCGCGCTCAGCGCAACCAGGGTGATCGCCCGCTGCAACCGCGGCATCCGCCCGGCGAACAGTGTCAGCGCCGCGGCGATCAGCGGGATCAGAACCGGCAGCGGGATCAGGGTGCTCACCGCGAGCCCTCCGTGCCGGGCAACGCGTCGAGTTCGTCGGGCGCGTCGGTGTCGGGGTGGACCTGTGTGTCGCGGTCCGCGCTGCGGACCAGATCGGCCTCGGCCAGTTCCGCCAGTTCGGCCACCCGGATGTCCTCGGGATCGTTGGGCAGGGCCTCCTCGGCGGTCAACCGGTAGGAACGGTAGATCAGGGCGAGGATGAAGGCCGCCACCCCGAGGGTGATCACGATGGCGGTCAGGATCATCGCCTGTGCCAGTGGGTCGGCGGTGGCGGTCTCGGTGCCACTTGTGCGCCCGCGCACCGGGGGATTGCCCGCCGGGCCGCCGACACTGAGCAGCAACAGGTTGACGGCGTTGCTCACCAGCAGCAGTCCCAGCAGCATCCGGGTCAGATTGCGAGACAGCAGCAGGTAGACCCCGCAGGCGGTGAGTCCGCCAATGACCAGCAGGGCAACCAGGTCGGCGGTCATCGACGCACCTCCGAGTCCGGTTGCGACTCGGCCAACTCGACGTCGACGCGGGCGCCGAGACTGCGCAGCACATCGAGCACGAGTCCGACGACGATCAGATACACCCCGAGGTCGAAGAACAACGCGGTGACGAATTTGACCGTGCCCAGCACCGGCAGCTGCATCTCGATCAGCGCCGAGGACAGCGCGGGGGCGCCCAGCAGCATCGAGCCGGCCGCCGTTCCGGCCGACAACGCCAGGCCGAGTCCGAGGATCTTGCCGGCGTCGAACGGCAAGGTCTCGCCCAGTTCGTAACGCCCGCCGGCCAGGTAGCGCAGGAACAGTGCCAGGCCGGCGGTCAGGCCGCCGGCGAAACCACCGCCGGGGGTGTTGTGGCCGGTGAAGAAGAAGTACACACTCAGCACCATCATCAGCGGGAAGATCAGCCGGGTCGCGACTTCCAGGACCAGCGACCGTTGGCGCGGGTCACGCAACTCGCTGCCACGTAGCCAGGTGGTGGCACCGGCCGCGGGGCTGTACGCATCGGTCCTGGAGGCGCGAATGCTCCGGGCCGCAACGCTTTCCGCGTTATCCGCCAAACGGGGGGCGGCCCCGAACCGGCGGTGCCGGAACACCAGAGAGGCCACTCCCGTGGCCGCCACCACCAGAATCGAGATCTCCCCGAGGGTGTCCCAGGCGCGGATGTCGACCAGCAGTACGTTGACGGTGTTGGCGCCGTGCCCGCGGTAGTAGGCGGCGTCGGGCAGCAGGTCCGCGATCGGGGTGGTGCTGCGGGCGGCCTTGGCGAACGCCGCCAGTGCGGCGACCGTGACACCGACGGCAAGGGCCAGCAGGGCGCGCGGCAGTCGGTGGCCGGGCTGGCCACCCTCGTCGGTCTCGGCGGGCAGTGCGCGCAGCACCAGGACGAAGATCGCCAGCATCAGCGTCTCCACCAGGAACTGGGTCAGCGCGAGGTCGGGTGCACCGTGCAGGGCGAAGATCACCCCGCACCCGTAGCCGGTCATACCCACCACCAGCACCGCGGCCAACCGGTTGCGCATCACCGTCGCGGCCACGCCGGCCGCCAGGGTCAGCAGGCCCACCATCGGCTGCAACACCGAGTCCGCCAGCACGAACTGCGGCCGGTCCCGTGCGCCCAGTAGCAACACGATGGTCGGCAGCAGCACCAGGGTGGCCAGGATCGTCGCCTGGGTAATGGGCAGCGAGCCGCGCTGGGTGATACCGGTCAGCCGCAGCGAGGCGACGTCCGCGCCCCGCACAACGGCGTCGAACGCCCGGTCGGCGTTCCCCAGCGGCAGGAACCTGGGGTCGCGCACCCGGCGCAGTCGCGCCCGGCCGAAGAACTCCGCGGCTCCGGCTCCGAGCACCAGCGCCGACAGCAACAGCGGCAGGTTCAGGCCGTGCCACAGCGCGAGGTGGTAGCCGCCGTCGGAGGCCCCATAGGGTTCGACGGTGCTTGCGTAGCCGGCCAGTGCGGCGTCCAGTCGGCCCGCCAGCAGGCCGGCGGCCAGTCCGGCGGCTGCCAGGATCGCCGGGGCGATCAGGAACGCCGCGCTCGGCCGGTGCAAACCGGCCACCAGACGGGTCGGCGCGGGCAGTCCCTTGCGGGCGAAGGCGCCCCACAGGAAGCGCAGGCTGTAGACGGTGGTGAAGACCGACCCGATGACCACCGCGGCGAGCACCACCGGAGCCCACGGGCCCAGTGCCCGGCTGTGCAGGATGGTTTCGAAACCCGCTTCCTTGGCGACGAAACCGAGAAACGGCGGCAGTGCGGCCATGCTGGCGGTCGCCGTCGCGGCTATCACGAACAACACCGGCAGCCGGTTGCCCAGCCACCCGAGCCGCCGGATGTCGCGGGTTCCGGTCGCGTGGTCGATGATGCCGACCACCATGAACAGCGCGGCCTTGAACAGGGCGTGCGCGCACAGCATGGCCAGGCCCGCGAGCATGATGTCGCGGCCGCCGCACCCCACCAGCACCACGATGAAACCGAGCTGACTGACGGTGCCGAAGGCCAGGATCAGCTTGAGGTCGTACTCGCGCACCGCCCGCCACCCGGCCAGCACCATCGTGACCACCCCGAGCGTGACGATGGTCGGTCGCCACCCGGGTGAGTCCGCGAAACCCGGTGTGAGACGGGCGATCAGGTAGACACCCGCCTTGACCATCGCCGCGGCGTGCAGGTAGGCGCTGACCGGGGTGGGAGCCGCCATGGCACCGGGCAGCCAGAAGTGGAACGGCACGATGGCCGACTTCGACAGTGCGCCGACGATGATCAGGACCACCCCCACGGCGACCGCGGTGCCGCCAGGCGGGTCGGCCACCCATTCGGAGATCAGGTAGGTGCCCGCGGTGTGTCCGACGATGATGACGCCGACCAGCATGGCCAGCCCGCCGAAGGTGGTGACCAGCAGCGCCTGCATGGCCGCAGTGCGGCTGACCGCCCGCTCGGCGTAGTGCCCCACAAGCAGGAACGACAGCACCGTGGTCAGTTCCCAGAACAGGTAGAGCAGCAGTGCGTTGTCGCAGACCACCAGACCGAACATCGCCCCGGAGAAGGCGACCAGTTCCGCGGCGAAGCTGGGCAACCGGTTCTCGGTGTGGCCGTCGCGGTGGTGGAAGTACTCGGTGCAGTAGAAAAGGACCAGCGCTCCCACACCCAGCACCAGCACGCTCATGATCGCCGCGAGCTGGTCGAAGCGCAGGGCGATATTCATCGACAGCTGGGGAATCCAGGTGATGTCGACCCGCCGCTCGGGCCCCGGCCAGTTGGCCAACACCCACACCAGCGAAGCCAGCGGAACCAGCGCCAGCAACCAGAACGCCCGTCGGCCCAGGCGGACGACGAGCAGGGGAGCCAGCACCGCCGCCAGAGCGTGCGCGACGAGGATCCCCAGCATTGCCGTCAGCGACCCGTGGCGCTGAGGATCTCGAATCGGGCGTCGGCGTCACCATTCATATCCGCTCGACCCTATAGCGAACCCGGCTTCAGCGGGTGTTGCCGATCAGCTCCACGCCGGCTCCGTTCCAGCGGAACGTGACCACGCTTTGCAGGCCCGTCCCGCCGGCGAAGCTCAGGGCGACGGTGTCGCCGGTGCTCTGGGCCGCGACGACGCCGTTGAACCCGTAGGTGTCCGGCACCCCGGTGGGGATGTACTTGCCCAGGTGGAACAGCACCGCGCGGGTATTGGGATTGGCGGCGTTGGTGTTGGCCTCGACGATCACCGCCGACAGTGGCGCGCATTCGTTGTAGTTGCCCGCGATCGGCTCGGGATTCCAGCCCTGCCGGCTGCGCGGATCCCGGGGCAGCTCGGAGACGGCTTGGGCGATCGCCGGCGCGGCCAGGTTCACCGCACAGGGGTCCGGTTCCGGCGGGCCCGGGGGCGGTGGCGGTTCGGCCGACGAATCCGGGGCCGGCGCGGCGGTCGCGCTGGTGGTCGAGGGCAGTGGCGTCTTGGACACCGTCGAATCGCCGGAGCCGCAGGCCGACAGCACGGCGGTCACCGCGACACCCACCGCCGCAGCCGTCAGCCGATCCCACACATCGGGGCACGGTACCGTCAGCAACCCCGGCCAACCGGGAGCCACGCGCACAGGCACTAGACTCACACCGCAATGACAACCCCTGAGCCGCCGGCAAATACCTTCGCCGAACTGCAGATTCATCCTGCGGTGCTGCAGGCTGTCGTCGATGTGGGCTACGAGACCCCGTCGGCGATCCAGGCCGCCACCATCCCGGCGCTGATGGCCGGCTCGGACGTGGTCGGCCTGGCCCAGACCGGAACCGGCAAGACCGCGGCCTTCGCCATCCCGATCCTGTCCCGCATCGACACCGCCAGCAACCGGACCCAGGCGCTGGTGCTGGCCCCGACCCGGGAGTTGGCGCTGCAGGTCGCCGAGGCGTTCAGCCGCTACGCCGCCCATCTGCCGAAGATCACCGTGCTGCCGATCTACGGCGGCCAGTCCTACACCGTGCAGCTGGCCGGTCTGCGCCGCGGCGCGCAGGTCGTGGTCGGCACCCCGGGCCGGGTGATCGACCATCTGGAGCGCGGCACCCTGGACCTCTCGCACCTGGACTACCTGGTGCTCGACGAGGCCGACGAGATGTTGCAGATGGGCTTCGCCGAGGACGTCGAGCGCATCCTCGCCGACACCCCGGAATACAAGCAGGTGGCG
>JBFYOR010000382.1:0-2531 GCA_041303695.1 Mycobacterium sp.
CGCCGTGGGTTCGCACGCTGGGCCTGTTCGCGGTGGTGTTCCTGGGATACACCGCCGGTGCGCTGCTGGCCCTGAAAGGCTTCGGCGCCTCGGAACTGGGCCCGGCCTTCTTCCCCCCGGCCGGGGTGACCGTCGCGGCGATGCTGATGACCCCACGTACCCGCTGGCCTGCGGTGATCGCCGCCATCCTGCTCGGGGAGGGAACGGTCGACTACGTCGCCGGATATGAACCCACCGCGATTGCCGGCTACATGCTGGCCAACTCGGCCGAACCGCTGCTCGGCGCCTCCCTGGTGTTGGCCTGGTGCAAAGGCGTGCCCGATCTTCGTCGCCGCCGCGATCTGGTCTTCTTCGTGCTGGGAGCGTGTCTGGCCGGCCCGTTGCTCGGCGGGCTCATCGGCGGGGCCTCCGTCGCCGTCCATCTGGACGCCTGGTGGCCGGGAGCGGCGCTGCGCTGGTTTGCCAGTGACGCCATCGGGGTGTTGGTGGTCGCGGCGCCGATCCTGTTGTGGCCCAGACAGTCCCGGTTACTCAGGGAACGCCCGGTTGAAGCGATCGGAATCCTCGGCACCACGTCTGTACTGTCCTGGCTGGCGATCTGGACCGGCCTGCAGCCATCGCTGTTGATTCTGCCGGTGCTCGCCTGGGCGGCGCTGCGGCTGGACGTGCTCGGCGCCGCGCTGGCCGGGGCGGGGGCCGCATTCGCGGCGAACGCCCGGGCGGCTTCGGGCCTGAGCCTGTTTGCCGATATGGATCTGTCGAAGTCGGGCAGGCTGGCGCTGATCCAGGCAATCATCGCGGTCAACGTCTTGCTGGCGATGTTGATCGCGCAGGAGGCCGCCGCGCGCCGGGAAGCGGCGCGCGAGCGGGCACTCGAGCAGCAGGAGCGACGCCGGCTCCAGGCGCTGGCCGGATTTGCGCTACAGCTGTCCGCAGCGATTACCCCGCGCGATGTGGGGCGTGTTCTGGAGAACCAGTTGCTCGCCGACCTCGAGGCGGCGGGTATGAAACTGGGCCTGCTGAGCGCCGATGGCGAGCGGCTCGAATGGACCGCCATGGCCGGGTACCCGCCGGCGGTGGTCGCCCATCTCGGCGACGGGGTGCCGTTGAGCGAGCGCTGCGTCGCCGCCGATGTGGCCCGCTCCGGGCGCCCGCTGTTCATCCGCACGGTCGAGGAGTACGAGCGCCGCTACGGTGACGCCGCGCAGTTGTTACGGGACGGCGGAATCGCCTCGGTGGCCGGATGGCCGCTGTCCGCCGACGGGACGTGCAACGGAGCGCTCGTACTGGCGTGGTCGACTCCCCAGCCGTTGAACGAGGCCCAGCAGGCCTACCTGTCGACGGTGGCCACGATGGCCAGCCAGGCCCTGGTGCGGGCGAAGTCCTACTCCAACGAACATGCCCGAGCGATGGTGCTGCACACCGCGGCCCATCCGGTCGCCCCGGTCGACGCCGACGGCCTCGACTACCGCGCGTTGTACCAACCGGCGGATGCGGCGCACGGTCTCGGCGGTGACTGGTACAGCGTGATGCCGTTGCCGAACGGCCGGACGTATCTGTCCGTCGGGGACGTCATCGGGCACGGGCTGACGGCCGTGGAGGATATGGCACAGTTGCGCAGCACCGGCAACGCCTACGCCCATCAGGGGATTGGCCCTGCGGGCGTGCTGACCGAACTCAACCGGTTCGCCGGTTTTCAGATCAGGGGCGAATTCGCGACCAACCTGGTGGCGGTGTTCGATGCCCGACTGCGGTCGCTGTCCTACTGCTCGGCCGGACATCCCCCTGCGCTGCTGCGTCGGTCCGGCACCGGCGAGGTCATCCGGCTTTCCGGATCCTCTGGTCCGGTGCTGGGGCCGTTCGAGGATGCCGTCTTCGACGAGGCCGCCGTGCAGGTCGGTCCGGGCGACGTTGTGGTCATGTACACCGACGGTCTGGTGGAGCACCTCGACGAGAACGTCGAGGCGGGTATCGCGCACCTCGAGTCGGTCATCGCCGCCTGGCCGCCGGAAGCGCTGCTGGACTGCGAAGCGTTGGCCGCCGATGTCGCACCGGCGCCGCATTCCGACGACCTGTGCGTGCTGATCGTTCGATTTGGGTGATCTGCGGGTCGCCCGCGACGCCGGTGTCGCTAGGCTGCGCCCATGAGCCCGAGTGGCGAAAGGGCGCCGGACGCTGACGCCCCCGCCGGGCGCCGTTCCCGGTTGCGGGCTGACAACATCGGACTTTTCGCCGTGGTGTTCCTGGCGTTCGCGGCAGGCGCGGTGCTGTCCTGGGAGGCCTTCGGCTCCGAGACGGGCCCGTCGTTCTTCTACCCGGCCGCCGGGGTGACGGCGGCCGCGATGATGCTCAGCCGCCGAGCCGTCTGGCCGGGGATCGCGGCGGCCGTCATAGCAGCCGAATTGCTGGTCGACACCTACTACGGAAGCCCGTTGCGGATGGCGGCCGGATTCTCGGCGGCCAATGTGCTGGAGCCACTCGTCGGCGCCTCGATTGTGCTGGCCTGGTGCGGCGGGCGGCCCGACCTGAGC
>JBFYOR010000383.1:0-9085 GCA_041303695.1 Mycobacterium sp.
AGATCCGAGCTACCCCAGAGCCGGAATCGTTGCATCCACAGCCCGAGCGGCTCGGCCTTGTAACCGCGGATCGACCGCAGCGGAATGACTTTCGATGTGCCGGACGGAAAGTGATAGCGCCGCAGGGTCAACGCGTACCGGTCCAGTTGGACCTGGCCGTCGTCGTAGTACTGCCGGGGCGGGTGTGTCATACCCTTTTCGAGCAGCGCAGTTCGTGCCCCCTGCTGGTCAGACACCGTCCGGTCTTGAGGTCCCAAGCCCAGCCGTGCAGGTTGCAGGTCAGTGTCGTGCCCTCGACAACTCCGAACCGGGACAGGTCGGCCTTCAGATGCGGGCAGCGGCGCTGGACCTCCCAGCCGTCCAGGGTGACGGTCGATGTGTCGTCATGGGCCTCGGCGAACCAGCCGTCGGCGTAGGCGATGCGCTCATCGGTGAGGCATTTGAAGAAGGTGTACAGATACTCGTTGTAGCCGCCGACCCGCCAGGCCTTGAACCGGGTGGACAGGAAGATGGTATTCACCCAGTCCGGTTCGTTGTCCCGCAGCACCGTCCGGACAAGTTCCGGGGCGATCTCGAAGCCGTAGCGGAACTTCTCGTCCGGAATCGGCTCGCGCACAGTGCGTTTCGGGAAGTCCAGAGCAACGGTCTCCGGACCCATCTTCAGTTCGACCGGGTAGCCGATGCCATCGCAGATCTGGTCGCTGGCCAGCATGATCGGCTCGAACCGGGCGCGGAGCGGTTCCAGTAGTGGCTCGCCCGCAGCCGGTGCCCACGCGGCCTTCTCGGCGGCCAGCACCTGGGCCATCCGCTCGGCGTAGGCGGCGATGTAGTCGGCCTTACCGGTGGTGAAGATCGCTTCCACCGCGTCGTCGGGCATCGGGTGGGTCAGTGAATGAAGATGGGGTCCGGTGAATTCGGCGACCGATCCCGGGATCATCAGCAGGCCGCCCTCATGGCCGTGGGTCCGCATCTGCTCCAGGAAAACCATCTGGTCGGGGAAGATGTTGGCGGGGTCGTTCCGGTCGTCATTGAGACCGCGAAGCTCCGGATCCAGGAAGCAGGGCGGACCGGCCGACGGGATCACCCATGTCGCCCCGACGTCGGCGATGTACTGCCGGCAACGATCCATGCCGCGCTGACGTTTCTGGGTGGCGAAGGCCTCCTTGGCGCGTTCCGGCATGTCGTAGACCATCGGATACCAGATGGCCCCCGAGTACTGCGGCATGTGCACGTCGATACGACCGAACTCCGCCAGCATGTCCAGGCCCAGCGGCCGGGAGTCGTTCATGTTGAACACCGTGGTGGATCCGTCGGAGATCACGATCCCGGAGTCGCCGATCGGACCGTCCGCCGGTGCGCGCAGCGCGACGATCATCACCTCGAGCTCACCCTTTGGTCCGCTGACCCGGTGCTTGACCGAGTCGGTGGTCTCGAAGAACCGGGTGAATCCGAGCGACTCGAGTTCGCGTTTGAGGTCGGGCACCGGGAAGTCCGGAAGCAGCACGACGGCGTCCTTGTTGACCCGCTCGGCGAGCAGCTTCGGATCGAAGTGGTCCTTGTGGAGATGGGAGATGTAGAGGTAGTCGCAATCCCCGATGGCGTCCCAGTCCAGGCCGCTGTTATCGGGAAATACGAACCACGAAGCGAAGTACGCCGGGTTGACCCACGGGTCGCACAACACGCTGCCCGACTGGGTGTCGATCCGAAAGCCGGCATGGCCGATGCTGGTGACCTGCACGAATCCCCTTCCCGAGGGTGGACTTGACCAGTCATGAGTTTAGACCCCCGCCCGGCACTAGGCTGGCGGCTGTGGAGCCGGCATACGAATCCGTCATCGCCGGTGTCCGGCTGCTCTGGCGGACCCAGGGCCTGCGGATAACGATGACCGGGCTGGAGAACCTGCCGTCCACCGGTGGTGCCGTGGTGGCGATCAACCACACCGGCTACCTCGACTTCACCTTCGCCGGCCTGCCCTTCTACCGGCACCAGCCGCGGCGCCTGATGCGATTCATGGCCAAGCAGGAGGTGTTCGACCACAAGGTCACCGGGCCGATCATGCGCAAGCTGCGCCATATTCCGGTCGACCGGGCCAGCGGCGGGGCGTCCTTCGATTCCGCGGTTCAGGCACTTCGGGCCGGCGAACTGGTCGGGGTGTACCCGGAGGCCACTATCAGCCGCAGCTTCGAACTCAAGGAGTTCAAGTCGGGTGCGGCTCGGATGGCGATCGGTGCTGACGTTCCGATCATTCCGCACATCGTCTGGGGTGCCCAGCGGATCTGGACCAAGGACCACCCGAAGAAGATGTGGCGGCCGAAGGTGCCGATCTCTATCGCCGTCGGGGAACCGATTCAGCCGACCCTGCCGCCGACTGAGTTGACCGCGCTGTTGCGCTCACGCATGCAACATCTGCTCGAGCAGGTGCAGGAGGACTACGGTCCGTACCCGCCGGGTGAGTTCTGGGTGCCGCACCGCCTCGGGGGCGGGGCGCCGACGCCGGCTCGGGCCGCCGAACTGGAAGCAGCCGAGTTGGCCGAGCGGGAAGCCCGCCGTCAGCAGCGCGGCGGTGGAGCCTCCGACTGATGGAACCGAAACTGGCGGCGCGGTCCTGTCGCGCCGCGGAGCGCTCCTGATGCTGCCGGCGCTCATTGCCAGCGATGTCGACGGAACGCTGCTCACCCCCGACGAGCGGATCTCCGGGCGGACCCGGCAGGCGGTCCGCGCCGCCGTCGCGGCGGGGGCGCAGTTCGTGTTGGCCACCGGTCGGCCACCCCGGTGGATTCCGCCGGTGGTCGACGCGCTGGGCTTCGCGCCGATGGCGGTGTGTGCAAACGGTGCGGTGATCTACGACGCGGCCACCGACCGGGTGGTCTCGGCGCGGACGCTGCCGGTGGACGTACTGACCGAACTCGCCGAGATCGCGGCGCGGGTGGTTCCCGGGGCCGGACTGGCGGCCGAACGCATCGGCAGCAGCGCCCACGACACCGCCACGCCGCAGTTCGTCAGCGCACCCGGCTACGAACACGCCTGGCTGAATCCCGACAACACCGAGGTGTCCTACGACGACTTGTTGAGCGCCCCCGCGGTCAAGTTGCTGGTCCGCAAGCCCGGGATGCCCAGTTCGGAACTGGCGGCGGTGTTGACCAGGCATGTCGGCATGCTGGGGGATATCACCTACTCGACCAACGACGGACTGGTCGAGATCAGCATGATCGGGATCAGCAAGGCCACCGGACTCGATCAGGTGGCACGGTCGCGGGAGATCAGCGCCGAGGACGTCGTCGCCTTCGGCGATATGCCCAATGACGTGCCGATGCTGCGTTGGGCCGGCCACGGAGTCGCGATGGGCAACGCCCACCCCGAGGCCATCGCGGCGGCCAACGAGGTCACTGCGGCCAATAGCGACGACGGACTGGCCCTGGTCCTCGAACGATGGTGGCTCTAGCGGCACTGTCGCCGGGTCCGGTCGGTGGTTCGATGACAGACCTTGCGCATACCCATGGGGGTATGTAATCTGATCGTGTGGATACCCCCCGTGGTATCCGGATCGGAAAGGGGCCGGCCGGTGTCGAATGACGAAGACAGCGTCGCCGAGATCCTCGATAAGCCAATCCCCACGCTTTCCTGAGCCAACCCACGACATCCGAGGAGAAGAAGAAATGTTGTTCAACCAGTACTACCTGGACTGCCTGTCGCACGCGTCGTACCTGATCGGTGACGAGACGACCAAGCGTGCGGTCGTGATCGACCCCCAGCGCGATGTCAGCGAGTACGTCGCCGACGCCAAGGCGGCCGGGATGACCATCGAACTGGTCATCGAGACCCACTTCCACGCCGACTTCCTCTCCGGACACCTGGAACTCGCCGAGGCCACCGGAGCCAAGATCGTCTACTCGTCGGTGGCCAAGCCGGAGTTCGACGTCATGTCCGTCGAGGACGGTCAGCGCTACTCCCTCGGTGAGGTGCAGTTGGAGTTCCGGCACACCCCCGGCCACACCCCGGAGTCGATGAGCATCGTGGTTTACGAGAAGGCCGCCGACGCTTCCCCGGATGCCCCGGCGCCGTACGGCGTTTTGACCGGCGACACATTGTTCATCGGCGACGTCGGCCGCCCCGACCTGCTGGGCTCGATCGGGTTCACCAAGGAAGAACTGGCCGACAACCTCTACGACTCGCTGCACAACAAGCTGATGACCCTGCCCGACACCACCCGGGTGTACCCGGCTCACGGGGCCGGCTCGGCCTGCGGCAAGAACCTGTCGACGGAGTTGTGGTCCACGATGGGCGAGCAGCGCAAGACCAACTACGCGCTGCGTGCGTCATCCAAGGAGAAATTCATCGAGTTGGTGACCGAAGGCCAGCCGCCCGCGCCCGGCTACTTCGTCTACAACGCGATCCTGAACCGCAAGGGCCGTGAACTGCTCGACGAGTCCCAGAAGCCCAAGGCCATGTCCTACGACGAGGTCAAGGAGGCGCTGAAAGCCGGAGCGGTTCTGGTCGACGGTCGCGATCCGGAGGAGTTCGCCCTGGGCCACCTCAAGGCGGCGGTGAACATCGGACTGGAAGGCCGGTATGCGGAGTTCGCCGGTTCCGTGGTCAAACCCACCGACGACCTCATCCTGGTCACCGACCCGGACCGGGAGCTGGAGGGGAAGAACCGGTTGGGCCGGATCGGGTTCGACCGGGTGGTGGGCTACCTGAAGGATCCCTATGCGGTGATGTTCGAGAATCAGCGCGATGTGGAAGTCGCGTCGCGGTTGACCACCAACGCATTGGGGGAGCGGATCGCCGACGTGCCGGAATTGCAGGTCGTCGATGTCCGCAACCCGGGTGAGTCCGCCGCCGGTATGATCGGCGACGCGGTGAACATTCCGGTTGGTCAACTCCCGGAGCGGTTGGGTGAGCTCGACCCGCGCAAGCCGACCGTTGTTTACTGCGCCGGCGGATACCGTTCGTCGATGGCGGCCAGCTTGCTGCGCAAGCACGGATTCGCTGATGTCAGCGACCTGCTCGGCGGTTATAACGCCTGGGACGAAGCGACCCAGAACGCCTGATACCCGGCGGTCTCGGTAGACAGAGAGGCACCACCATGAGCACCACAGCCAAACACCAGGTCCTCATCGTGGGCGGGGGGACCGCGGGCATCACCGTGGCGGCGCGACTGCTGCGCAAGGGCTACACCGACGTCGCCGTGATGGAGCCGTCGGATAAGCACTACTACCAGGCGCTGTGGACGCTGGTCGGCGGCGGTCAGGCCAAGGCCTCCGCGACGGAGCGCGCCGAGGCGGCAGTCATGCCCAAGCGCGCGACGTGGATCCGCAAGGCGGCCGGCGAGATCGACCCGGAGGCCAACACGGTCACCAGCGCCGACGGGTCGACCTACGGCTACGACGTCCTGGTGGTGTGCCCGGGGATCCAGCTGGACTGGAACAAGACCGACGGTCTCGAGGATGCGTTGGGCCGCAACGGTGTGTCGTCGAACTATCGTTTCGATCTGGCGCCGCGGACCTGGGACTTCATCCGGGCAACGCGGTCGGGTTCTGCGGTGTTCATGATGCCGTCCGGACCGATGAAGTGCGCGGGCGCACCGCAGAAGATCGCTTATCTGGCCGCCGACTACTGGCGCAAGCAGGGCGTGCTGAACAAGATCGACGTCCACCTGGTGGTGCCCACTCCGCGGATCTTCGGCATCCCGGCGATCGCCGACAACCTGGACCGGGTGATCGCCGACTACGGGATCCACCTGCACACCGCGTCGGAGATCACCGCGGTCGACGCCGACTCGCGCAAGGTGACGGTGAGCGCACTCGCCGAGGGCGGTACCGACACGACGCTGTCCTTCGACATGCTGCACACCGTGCCCCGGCAGTCGGCGCCGGACTGGATCAAGACCAGCAGGCTGTCCACCGGGGATGCGCTCGGGTACGTGGAGGTGGACAAGCACACCATGCAGCACGTCCGCTACCCGAATGTGTTCGCGCTCGGGGATGCCGGCTCGACGCCGAACTCCAAGACCGGGGCGGCGATCCGCAAGCAGGCACCGGTGGTGGTGGAGAACATCGGCGCACATCTGGCGGGTCGGCCGCTGCCCGCGAGCTACGACGGCTACGCGTCATGCCCGATCGTCACTTCGACGCACGACATGCTCCTGGCCGAGTTCGATTACGACTTCAACCTCAAGCCGTCGTTCCCCGTCCTCGACCCGACCGCGCCGCATCGCGCCTACTGGTACCTGAAGAAGTACGGCCTGCCGTTCATGTACTGGAACCTGATGCTCAAGGGCCTTGCCTGACGGGCCCTCGGCAACCAGTCAGGCGTCGAGATCCTTCTCGACGAGTGCGGCGATGGCCGCGACAACGGCCTCGTCGTCGGCGGCCACGGTGACCTGAGCGCCGTTGCCTGCGCCGAGCGTCATGATCATCAGCGCGGAGCCGGCATCCACCGGCTCACCGTCGTCGAGAGACAGGGTCACCGGGATCCCCGCGTTGAGCACGGCCTCGGAGATGACCGCGGCCGGGCGGGCGTGCAGTCCGACCGCCGAGCCGACGGTGACTGTTTTGCTGGGCATGCTGGCTCCTTCAGATGCTTAAGGCTGCCGGGATCGACGCTATGGAGATTTTTACTCGAACCGTCACGCCGGTGCCGCGCTTTCGTTGGACGTGCTTTTGGTGGACGCAGTGATTGAGGGTCGCGCGCCGGTCAACTGCTTTGCCGCGATGACCGCCAGCGCACCGATCACGGTACCGGCAGCCAGTGCCACCAGGAACCAGGCCAGCTTGCCGATGGCGAAGAAGACGAAGATGCCGCCGTGCGGAGCCTTCAGCGTCACATCGAAGGCCATGATCAGCGCGCCGGTGACGGCGCCGCCGGCCATCATCGACGGGATCACCCGGAAGGGATCGGCGGCAGCGAACGGGATCGCGCCCTCGGAGATGAAGGATGCGCCCAACAGCCAGGCGGCCCGCCCGTTCTCCCGTTCGGGTTCGCTGAACAAACCGGGTCGCACCGTGGTGGCCAGCGCCATCGCCAGCGGTGGGACCATGCCCGCCGCCATCACGGCGGCCATGATCTGCAAGGACCTCGGCTCGGCGATGCTGAGGCCGGCGGTGGCGAAGGCATAGGCCGCTTTGTTCACCGGGCCGCCCAGATCGAAGCACATCATCAGCCCGAGGATGATGCCGAGGATGACCACCGATCCGCCGCCCAGTCCGTTGAGCCAGTTGGTCAGTCCCGAGGTGATCGCGGCCAGTGGGCGCCCCAACAGCAGGAACATCAACAGCCCGACGATCAGCGAGGCCAGCAGCGGGATCACCACCACCGGCATCAGGCCGCGGAACCACTGCGGCACCGACCACCGACTGATCCACAGGGCGGCGAACCCGGCGATCAGACCGCCGACGATGCCGCCGATGAACCCGGCGCCGACGAACACCGCGACCGCGCCGGCGGTGAAACCGGGCGCGATACCCGGCCGGTCGGCGATCGCGTAGGCGATATAGCCGGCCAGTGCGGGCACCAGGAACCCGAAGGCCAGGCCGCCGAGGGTGAACAGCACCGCCCCGAGGTACTGGGCCAACCCGCCGCCGGGCAGGTTGGTGAGGGAATTGGTGGTGGCGATGGTGTGCGCCAGGGAGTCCGATGCCCCGTCCGGGGTGTTGGCGATGTCGTAGCCGGCAAGCAGGAAGCCCAGCGCGATCATCAGCCCGCCCGCGGCCACGAACGGGATCATGTAGCTGACACCGGTCAGCAGGATCTGCCGCAGTCGGGTTCCCCAGCCCAGGTTCGCCGCCGGTGCGGTACCGGCAGCCGCGGCGGCTGAGCCCTCCACCCGAGCCGAGTTGGGGTTCCCGGACGCCGCAACGGCTTCGGCGATCATCGTGTCCGGCTCGTTGATGGCCCGCTTGACCCCGGAGGCGATCACCGGTTTGCCGGCGAAGCGCTGGCGGTCCTTGACTCCGACGTCGGTGGCGAAGATGACGGCGTCGGCACCGGAGATGGTGGCAGCGGTCAGCGGTGTGCTGCCCGAGGATCCCTGGGTCTCGACGGTGATCCGCACTCCGGCCCGCTCCGCGGCCAGCTTCAGTGCGTCGGCAGCCATGTAGGTGTGCGCGATCCCGGTCGGGCAAGCGGTGATCGCGACGATCGACTTCGTCTGTCCTGCTGCCGTATTCGGCGCGGTTGCGGCTGCGTCCGGCCGCTGGTGGACGACGCCTTCGACGAGTGCGACGACGTCGGCGGCGGTGGACGCCTCGCGCAGTGACTGCACGAACTCCGGGCGGACCAGAGCCCGGGCCAGGCTGGACAGCAGCTTCATGTGTTCGGAGCCGGCGCCGGCCGGGGCGGCGATGAGGAACACCAGGTCCGCGGGGCCGTCGGGGGCACCGAAATCCACCGGGGGTGACAGTCTGGCGAATCCGATCGAGGCCTCACGCACCGCTTCCGACCGGCAGTGCGGGATGGCGATCCCGCCGGGCAGGCCGGTCGCAGACTGGGCCTCCCGGGCCATCGCGGCCCGCTGCAGTGCGGCACGGTCGTCGGCTCGGCCCGCATCGGCGAGCAGGCCGGCGAGCCGCCCGATCACCGTCTCCTTGTCGGCGCCGGCCTCAAGCTGGACAGCGCCGTCGAGCAACACCAGTTCAGTACTGATGATGGGTGTGTTCGTCATGGTTCACCTTCGGGTTGGAGCCATACCGACGTGACAGCCACGTCGTCGAGATTGATCTGAGCCGGGGATGGCAGCGCCGAACCCGGCAGGGCCGCAGCGCCACTGCCGTAGGCGACCGCCATCTGCAGCCGCAGTGGCGCGCCGGCCCCCTCGGTCTCCGCGCGGACATAGCCGGCCAGCGAGGAGTCCCCGGCACCGACGGTGCTGCGGGGCCGGATCGGCGGCGGAGTGGCCAGCCAGCCGCCATCGGCGTCGACCAGCACGGCGCCGGCCCCACCGAGGGTGGCCAGCACGGCGCCCACGCCGCGGTCGATCAACCGGCGTGCCGCGCGCACCACCGGCCCGGCGTCGCCACGGGCGACGGCGCTCTCCAGCGACTGCGCCGTCACCCCGGCCAGGCCGGCGAGCTCCTCGGCGTTGGGT
>JBFYOR010000384.1:0-2702 GCA_041303695.1 Mycobacterium sp.
AATCACGCTGCGCAGCAACCGGATTGCGCCCGATGATCGCGATGGTCTTCTTCGATGAAGAGACTGAGCAGATCTGCCGCGAACTCGACTACAACCTGATTCTGCCGCCGGACTCCCTGCGTCGGCATCTGGACTCCAAGATCGTCACCACACAACTCGGGGAACAGGCCGGCGCCCCGTCGGTGCCCAACGTCCTGGCTCGCGCGGACAGCTATCAGCAACTCAGCGAGCTCGCCGCTGAAGCCGGCCTTGGCTCGGACCTCGTAGTTCAGACGCCATACGGCGACTCTGGCAAAACGACTTTCTTCATCACCTGCCAGAGCGAGTGGGACCGCGACAGCGAGAACATGATCGGCCAGGAGCTGAAGATCATGAAGCGGATCAACAACCGGGCCGTGGCGGTCGAGGCGGTCAACACCGAACACGGCACCGTCGTCGGACCCTTCATGACCGACCTGACCGGCTACCCGGAACTGACGCCCTACCGCGGCGGCTGGTGCGGTAACGACCTTTTCCCCGAGGCGCTCTCCGAAGCGCACCGCAATACCGCCATCGGGCACGTGCGGCGCCTCGGCGACCGGCTTCGCGATGAGGGGTACAAGGGTTTCTTCGAGGTGGACGTCCTGGTGGATCTGGACTCCGATCACGTCTACCTGGGCGAGCTCAACCCGAGGATCTCCGGAGCGTCCTCGATGACCAACGTCACCGCCGGCGCGTACGCCGACATTCCGCTGTTCCTCTTCCACCTGCTGGAATTCATGAATATCGACTACCAGGTGGACGTCGACGAGATCAACGAGCGCTGGCGCGAACTGGCCGCGGTGGACGTATGGGCCCAGCTGATCATGAAGGAACCCAATGACGCGGTGGAGCGGATTCTGGCCGCACCGCCGACCGGCCGGTACCGATTGACCGAGGACGGCACCCTGGGGTTCATCGGCCTGACCAACGACTGGCATGACGTGACCCACGAGGACGAGTGCTTCTTCCTGCGCGTGTACGGCCCCGGGGACTACCGGTTCAAGGGAGCCGACCTGGGCATCCTGGTGACCAAGGGACGGATGCAGACCGAGGACGGACTGACCCGGCGTTGCCGCAGCTACATCGACGGTATCCGCGCGATGTACATCAGCGAGCCGCTGCCCAGCACGCCCGCGGTGTATCCGATCGGGTTCGTCAAGTAGGGCGGATGCGCCGGCTCGTTCAGCCGTGGCCGCGCTCGCGGCCCTCGACCACGCCGATCGGTCCGGTGAGTGCGGCGCCGCGGTCGTGACCCGGGCCGGACAGTCCGGCAAGATGGCGGCCGGTGGCGGCGAATGCCCGGATGGTGTCCAGCAGGTAGGGCGGCCACTGGGCCGCCGGCCACGACGACATCTTGACCGACACCGTTCGGGTCGCCCGGTCGACCACCACCATCTGACCGTGGATACCCAGGCACACCTGGAGGTCCCCGAGCGGCCCCGGCACGTACCAGAACTGGTTGCGGTACCAGCCTCCGCTCAGCGTCGCCTCCGAAGCCGACGACGCGAAGGCCCCCCGGATATCGGGGTCGAGGGTGCGCGAGTGCACCAGCCACCGGTTGGGCACCACCGGGATTCCCGCCACGTAGCCGTCATCGAGGAGCATCTGCCCGAACCTGGCGACATCGCGTGCGGTCGCCGACATGCCGCCGTCGTGAATCGCCGAACCGACGCCGTCACAGGTGATTTCGGCCTCGAACTCCGCACCCATCCGCTGCCATATCAGGGTGGAGATCAGGTCCGCCATCCGGACTCCGGCGGCGCGCTCGCAGACCCAGCCCAGCATGTCGGTGTCGGCCGAGCGGTAGACGAAGGGCCCGCCGTGCGGGCTGAGGGCACTCATCGAGGCGAGAAAGGTGTACATACCGCCGATGTGTCCGGGGCTCAACCCGGGCCGCCATCCCATGTGACGCTCCATCACCCGGACCTCGGCCTCGGGATTGGTGTACTCCTCCCGGAACAGCACCCCGGTGCGCATATCCAGCAGGTCACGCACAGCGGCCCCGCTGTATCCCGAGCCGGTGACCTCCGGAACGTAAAGGTCGACCACTTGATTCGGGTCGAGCAGGCCTCGCTCCACCAGCACGCCGGCCACACAGCCGACGACCGACTTGGTGACCGACATCAGCAGGTGCACCGTGTCCGGAGTCATCCCGCCGTCGTAGCGCTCCAGAACGATGCGGCCGTCATGAACCACCACGACGGCGTCGGTGAAGGTCTCGTCGAGCACCTCGGCCAGGGTCGACACCCGCTCATCGACCCGATGAACGGTGACCGCCCCGGGGTCCAGTGCGGTGTCATGACGAAGCAGCGCGCGGACCGGGCCCTGGCCGACCGGAATCCGCTGGGTCGGGATCAGTTCCCGCAGGTGTTGAAACGACCAGCGGTTGAACGGGGGCTCCTGCCAATTCAGCAGCGTGACACGTCCCCCCGGGTCGGACGGGAACCCGGACATCAGCGGCACCTCGGGCATGGGAAGACCCTACCGCTGCAGCGGAGTCGTCAGGCGGCGGAAGCCGATTGCCGCCCTCCTCCTCCGCCTCGTCCCTCGGCGGCATCGTCAGGCGGCGGACGTCACCCGGTACACGTCGTAGACGCCCTCGACATTGCGCACCGCGTTGAGCACGTGCCCCAGATGCTTGGGGTCGCCCATCTCGAAGGTGAAGCGGCTGACCGCGACCC
>JBFYOR010000385.1:0-3810 GCA_041303695.1 Mycobacterium sp.
CCCCCGGCGCTCTCACCGAGCGCCGGGGCAACACTTTGATCATCACGATCAACCGCCCGGAGGCGCGCAACGCGGTGAACCAGGCGGTCAGCATCGGGGTTGGTGACGCGCTTCAGCAGGCACAGGACGACCCGGAGATCTGGGCCGTGGTGGTTACCGGTGCGGGCGACAAGTCGTTCTGCGCCGGTGCCGACCTGAAGGCGATCTCCCGCGGAGAGAACATCTTCCACCCGGACCATTCCGAGTGGGGTTTCGCCGGGTTCGTGCAGCACTTCATCGACAAGCCGGTGATCGCGGCGGTGAATGGCACCGCCCTGGGCGGCGGTACCGAACTGGCACTGGCCAGCGACCTCGTCGTCGCCCAGGCCAGCGCGCAGTTCGGCCTGCCGGAGGTCAAGCGCGGCCTGATCGCCGCCGCCGGCGGCGTCTTCCGCATCGTCGACCAGCTGCCCCGCAAGGTCGCCATGCACCTTCTGGTCACCGGCGAGCCGATTAGCGCCGAGGAAGCACTGCGCTGGGGCCTGATCAACCAGGTCGTGCCGGACGGGACAGTGCTCGACGCGGCCCTGGCGCTGGCCGAGCGGATCACCGTCAACGCGCCGCTGGCGGTTCAGGCCAGCAAGCGCGTCGCGGCTGGCGCCGACGACGGTGCCATCACCGCCGAGAAGGACGCCTGGAAGCGCTCCAACCGCGAGATGAGGGTGGTCTTCACGTCCGAGGACGCCATGGAAGGCCCGATGGCCTTCGCCCAGAAGCGCGCCCCGGTCTGGAAGGCGCGCTGAGCCTCTAGGCGGCCGGCTTGGCGGTCGTGGTGGTCGCCGTCGCGGTTTCGGCAGCCGGGGTCTCCGAGGCGGTCGCCTCAGTGGTCGGGGCCGCACTTGAGGTCGCTGCACTCGAGGTTGCCGTGCTGGATGTTTCGGCGGTCGACGTCTCGGTGGTCGAGGTCGCGGTGGTGCTCGACGTCGGGGTGGTCGAGGCGCCCGCCTCGGCGGCCGGCGTCGGCGGGATCAGCACCTCGTCGATCATGTAGATGTAGGCACCGCGAGCGGTGTAGGCGCAGGACACCCGGTTGTCGTTGACCTTGACGTCGCCGCCCTTGCCGGAAACGACCACCGTTCGGCCGTCCTGGGTGGGCATGGTGCCCTGGACGTCGTTGGGGCCCAGGTAGCCCAGCACCATGTGGTAGAACAGCGTCGGCAGCAGGACCACCGGGTCGGTCTTCAGGGTCTCCAGGGTGGCCGCATCGAGCTTGGCGAACGCCGCGTCGGTCGGCGCGAACACCACGTAGGGGCCGCCGTCCAGGACGCTGACGATATTGATGTCGGGGTTGAGCTTGCCGGAGATGGCGGCGCTAAAGGTGCTCAGGTCGGGGTTGCTCGCGATGGCCTCCGAACCGGTCTGCAGCGCCATCGACTCGATCGAGCCCGCGCCGGTGGGAACCTGCTTGCGGTAGTCGTCGCACCCCGGGCCCTGCGGATCCGGCACCTTGGTGGAGGTGGGAGTACCCGTATCCGTCGCCGTCGCCGTCGCCGTCGCCGTCGTGGCCGGCGGGGCGGGCTCGACCGGGGTGGTGGTGGGCTCGGCGTAGGCCTGGATGGACGTCGGGATTGCGACGGCGATCGCGGCGATCGCTGCTGCGACGCCGAGGGTCTTGGTACGAGTGCTCACCGGTTTCTCCTGGTTCATCGTCGTCACGACGGAGGCCGTGACGCCTGTGGAATCGTAATCGGTGTCCGATGTGTTACCCAAAACGACGTGTCACCCAAAACGACGGGGTCGGGGCAAAACCGCAGGTCGCTCTCGCAGCGTTGGGCACGGCCTTACGATGCTCGGCATGGCTGAACCTGGCGGCGGGCCGCTGATCGTGTCCATCCTGGGTCGAAGCCCGGAGGTGGCCCCCGATGCCTGGGTGGCCCCGAACGCCAGCCTGATCGGGCAGGTGCGCCTGGCCGCACGGTCCAGTGTCTGGTACTCGGCCACCCTGCGGGCCGAGGCCGAGCCGATCGATATCGGTGCCGGAACCAACATCCAGGACGGGGCGGTCATCCACGTCGACCCCGAGTTCCCGGTCCGGGTCGGCGCCGGGGTGAGCGTCGGGCACAACGCGGTGCTGCACGGCTGCACCATCGAGGACGGAGCGCTGATCGGCATGGGGGCGATCGTGCTCAACGGGGCGGTGGTGGGCGCGGGCTCCCTGGTGGCCGCCGGTGCACTGATCCCTCAGGGGGCGGTGATTCCGCCCCGCTCGCTGGTTGCCGGTGTGCCGGGCCGGGTGCGCCGCGAACTCAGCGACGCCGAACTGGTCAACAACCGCAATAACGCCGCTGTCTACGAACGACTTGTCGACCTGCCCCGCGCGGCCACCTGAGGACGCGCCCCCGGGGGGAGACGTCAGGCTTGTGTCACCACTTCAGACGGGTTTGTTTCGTACGGTGAGAGGGATGCGCATCGACCAGTTCCGCGCGGCCGCCACGAATGTGGCTGCGCCGCATGAGGAGCGGCCATCGGTGGTGCGCCGACGCCGGGTGATCGTCTGCGTGGTGCTGGTGGCCGGTGCGACGCTGATGGCCTATTCGCTGAACCAGCGGCCCGGTGCGGCGGCGTTCTACTGGCTGACGCTGTCGCTGGCGGCGGTGTGGACGGTGGGCGCTCTGCTCTCCGGTCCACTGCACCTGGGCCGCATCACCTGGCGTGAGAGCGCCAAGCGCCCGGTGCTGACCGGCACCGCGGTGGGACTGCTGCTCGGCGGGGTTTTCCTGCTCGGTGGCCTGGTGGTTCGTCACATCCCGCCGGTCGCCGAACGGATCGTCCGGGTCCTGGAGTACACCAACCACGGCCCGCTGCTGTTGATCGTGCTGATCGCCCTGGTCAACGGTGTCGCTGAGGAACTGTTCTTCCGGGGGGCGCTGTATTCGGCGTTGGGCCGGTTCTATCCGGTAGCGATCTCGACGCTGCTGTACGCCATCGCGACCTCGGCCACCGGAAATCCGATGCTGGGCTTCGCCGCTCTGGTGCTGGGCGCGGTATGCGGTTTGCAGCGCCGCGCCACCGGCGGCGTCCTGGCCCCCGTGCTCACCCACATGGTGTGGGGTCTGATCATGGTGCTGGCGCTGCCGCCGATCTTCGGGCTTTAGGCGCGCCTAACTTCCCGAAAAGTCATCGGTGAAGGTCGGTTTGCGGCGCTGCTGAAATGCCTTGGTGCCCTCGATGAAGTCGCGGGACTTGATGAGAATGCCCTGGCCGTCGATCTCGCGGCCGATGGCGGCGTCCAGTTCGGTCAGCGTCGCGGCGTTGATGGCCTGCTTGGTCTTGGCCAGTGCGACCGCCGGCCCGGACACCAGCGTGCCGATCACCGCGGTCACGCCGGCCTCCAACTCGTCGGGTGGGTACACCGCGCTGACCAATCCGTACTCCGCGGCGTCGGTGGCGCTGAGGCGTTCGGCCAGCAGTGCCATCCGCATTGCCCGGATCCGTCCGATCGCGGCGGCAACCAGGGCCGTCGCCCCGCCGTCGGGCATCAGTGCGATCTTGGTGAACGCCAGCAGGAAGAAGGATTTCTCCGAGGCCAGCACGACATCGCTGGCCAACGCCAGCGATACACCCACGCCGGCGGCAGCGCCGTGCACGACGGCCACCACCGGTTTGGGGGAGGCGACGATGGACCGCACCGCGCGATTGGCCGCGACGAGCACGGCGTCAATTTCGGGCGAAGATGCCTGGGCCGCTTGATCTTCCGCGCTGATTCCCGCCCCGGAACAGAACCCGCGGCCGGCCCCGCCCAGCCGCACGACCCTCACCTCGGGGTCCCGG
>JBFYOR010000386.1:0-3234 GCA_041303695.1 Mycobacterium sp.
AGCGCGACGACGTTCTGCGCGGGGATCAGCGCCGGTTTGCGGTCCACCAGAACCACGACGCCGTCGGGTACCCCGGTCGCTGCGGTGGTGGTCCATGCCGCGGTGACCGATCCGGCCCGTACAGCATCGAACAGCATTGCCGCAGTGCCGAATTCACGCGCCGGCCCGAGCGTGCAATCCCCCACCGTGTCGGGGGTGGAACTGCCGGTCGGTGCGCCGACGCTCACGCCCGAGCAGTTGCGCACCAACGCGGCCAGGTCTCTGCTGTCCCACCTCATGGACGTGGCCTCGGTAACGGCCAGGGCCGGTTTGTCCTCGGCTGCGGTGGCGTAGTCGCCGGCGGCGATGCCCTCCGGCAGGGCGCCGACCATCGCCCGGTACACCTGCTCAGCTGACCTCGCCGCCGATCCCGGGTCGAACTGCTGAAGTAGTTGTCCGGTGAAACCCGTTGCCACCCTGACCGTTCCGGCGTCCAGCGCCGCCAACGGGTCCTCGACGGTCTCGACCCGGGCGTCGGTCCCGTAATAGCGCAACCCGGCGGCGTAGATATTGGCCAGCACGGTGTTCTGCGGGTCGGCGGTGGCGCCGACGACCAGCGACGGACCCCCACCCGGGCCGGCGCAGGAGACCGCCAGCACGGCTGTCAGCGCCAGCAGCAGCCACCGAGCGCGCCTCATCGTGGCGGTCCGGCTCACACCTCGGCGGCAGCGGCCACCGCGGCGGCGACCGCCGGACCAACCCGCGGGTCCAGCGGGCTGGGCACAATGTGGTCCGGCGCGAGGTCGTCGCCGACGACGGAGAAGATGGCCTTCGCCGCAGCGACTTTCATGTCCTCGGTGATCCGCCGGGCACCGGCGTCGAGCGCTCCGCGGAACACTCCGGGGAAGGCCAGCACGTTGTTGATCTGGTTCGGGAAATCACTGCGGCCGGTGGCGACGATGGCGGCGTGGCGCTTGGCGACCTCCGGGTGAATCTCCGGGTCCGGGTTCGAGCAGGCGAACACGATGCTGTTCGGCGCCATCGAGGCGATGATCTCTTCGGGGACCTTGCCGGCTGACACCCCGAGGAACACGTCGGCGCCCTTGAGCGCCTCGGCCGCCCCACCGGTGCGGCCCTCCGGATTGGTCCGGGCCGCCAGTTCGGCCTTCACCGAGTTGAGGTCGTCACGGCCGAGGTGCACGATGCCCTTCGAGTCCACCAGCGTGATATCGCTCAGTCCGGCTTCTTGCAGGATGTTGGCGCACGCCACGCCCGCCGCACCCGCGCCGGAGATGACCATCTTCAGCGAGCTCATCGGCCGATCGAGCACCGCCGTCGCCCCCAGCAGCGCCGCAAGTACCACGATCGCGGTGCCGTGCTGGTCGTCGTGCATGACCGGGCAGTCCAGCGCCTCGATGACCCGGCGCTCGATCTCGAAACACCGCGGAGCTGAGATGTCCTCCAGGTTCACCGCGCCGAAGGAGGGCCGCAGCTTGACCAGGATGTCGACGATCTCATCGGGATCCTTGGTGGCCAGCACGATCGGAATCGAGTCCAGCCCGGCGAAGGTCTTGAACAACGCCGACTTGCCCTCCATCACCGGCAGCGACGCCGATGGGCCGATATCGCCCAGGCCGAGCACAGCGCTGCCGTCACTGACCACGGCCACCAGTCGGTGCGCCCAGGTGTAGCGGGCCGCCAGCGTGTGATCGGCGGCGATCGCCCGGCTCACCTGCGCGACTCCCGGCGTGTAGGCGATCGACAGGGCTCGCTGGGTGTCCAGCGGAGCCTTCAGTTCTACCGACAGCTTTCCGCCCCGGTGGGCGGCGAAGATCTCCTCGTCGTCGATGACGAGATGGGAAGCAGGCACCGTTTCAGACACCGCGTCAGGGTACTCGACCGCCTCGACGAGGCATCGCTGTCCGTACTTACCGTGACGTCACGGGGAGTAGCATCTCCCGGCAGAAGCGTCGGGTCAGACCGTGCGAGGAGGCCGACATGCCGCAGTTCCAACCGCGTCCGCCGGCACTGCTCGGGGTGCATCTCATTCGCAATCCCGCAGTCGAGGTCAAGAAGATTCCGGTGCCGGTCTCCCAGGCGGTGGTCGACTGCGGTGTCTACCGCGCGGGCGAGAGGCTGCCCGGCAATTACACCCACGCGGCGGCGCTGGCGAAGGTCCGCGAATTGGACCAGGACGGCGTGCAGGCGTTCGTGTGGATCGGTCTGCACGAGCCCGACCACGAGCAGATGGCTTCGGTGGCGGAGGTGTTCGGACTGCACCCACTGGCGGTCGAGGATGCCGTGCACGCCCATCAGCGGCCCAAGGCCGAGCGCTACGACGACACCCTGTTCATGGTCCTGAAAACGGTGAACTACGTGCCGCACGAATCGGTGGAACTGGCCCGGGAGATCGTCGAGACCGGCGAGATCATGGTGTTCGTCGGGCGCGATTTCGTGGTCACGGTGCGTCACGGCGACCACACCGGTCTGGCAGAACTGCGCTCGAAACTCGAGCGGGACCATGCCTCCCTTGCGCTGGGGCCCTACGGCGTCATGCATGCGATCACCGACCACATCGTCGACACCTATCGTTGGGTCACCGGGGCGATGGAGGCCGATGTCGACGCGATCGAGGAGAACACCTTCTCCCCCACCAGCAAGACCGACATCGAACCGATCTACCTACTCAAGCGCGAGGTGGTCGAACTACGACGGGCGGTCTCTCCGCTGACCGACGACCTGCAGTGGCTGTCCTCGGAGAATGCCGACCTGCTGTCCAAGGAGGTCCGCCGCCAGATGCGCGACGTGCTGGACCACCAGATCCTGGCCGCCGACCAGATCGCCGAATACGACGAGATGCTGTCCTCGCTGGTGCAGGCCGCGCTCGGCAAGGTCGGCATGCAGCAGAACCAGGACATGCGCAAGATCTCGGCGTGGGCCGCGATGGCCGCGGTACCCACCGCGATCGCCGGCATCTACGGGATGAACTTCGAGAACATGCCCGAACTCACCTGGCAGTGGGGCTACCCGGCGGTTCTGTTACTCATGGTGGTGATCTGCGGATTCCTGTACCGGACATTCCGCCGCAATCACTGGCTCTGACCCTGCCGCTAGACTTCCCCGGTGGCGACCGAGGATTCATCCGAGCTTTCCGCCGACGACGCCCACATTCTCGGCCTTGAGACGTCGGCCGTCACCGGGCATACCCTGAAACTTCTCATCCTCGAGCCGGGCTCCGGACCGCTGGACCTAGAC
>JBFYOR010000387.1:0-10403 GCA_041303695.1 Mycobacterium sp.
GGGCTGGGGTGGCGTGGGGTCGAACCCAAGGAGGCTAGAACACCGCCGGCGCCGCGGCGGCCAGACTCGCCAGGCACATCGACGGACCGTGCGGGACAGCCGTCCCGACCAACCGGCCGCGCCGGTGCAGTGCGGTGGCTGTGCCCAGCAGCGCGGTCAGCACCGGGGCGCCGAGCGCGGCGAGCAGCCAGACCGGCGCTCCCAGCGCCCCGGTCAGCGCGCCGAGGCCGACGGCCAGCTTGACGTCCCCGCCGCCCATAGCGGCCGGGGCGGCGAGGTGGACCGTCAGATACACCCCGCCCAGGGCCGCCGCACCCAGCAACCCGGCCTGTCCGCGGCCGCAACCCGCACACGCCGTCAGGATCGCCGCCGCGCCGGTCAGGGTCAGCAGGTTGGGCAGCCGGTGCTCCCGCAGGTCGATCACCGACAGTGCGGCAGTCCACACCAGCATGGCCAGGCAGGCGATGACGACCATGCCCGCACGCTAACCCAGTGCCGCCGCCATCTGCTGTCGGGGCGCCGGCAGGCCTGTGAATTGTTCGACTTGACTGAACGCCTGGTTCAACAGCATCTGCAGGCCGCCGATGACCTCACCGCCGGCTGCGGCCACCGCGCGGGCCAGCGGGGTCGGCCACGGGTCGTAAATGGCGTCCAGCAGTACCGGTATCCCGGCTAACGGCGCGGCGTAGCCGGCCGCCGCAGCCGAAGGGATGGTGCTGATCAGGACGTCGGCGCGCTCGAGTACATCCGACGGCGGCCCGTCGGTCAGATCGCGGAACGCGACCGCAACGCCGATCCGGGATCCCAGGTCGACCAGTCGGGCGGCTTTGCGACGGTCCCGTGCGGCGACGGTGATCCCGGTGACACCGAGTTCGGCCAGCGCGACAACGGCGGCCGGCGCCGTTCCACCCGAGCCCAACACAATCGCCTGCCGCAGACCGCCGCGGTGGCCCAGCGCTCCGGTCACCCCGTCGACGTCGGTGTTGTCGGCACGCCAGCCCGACCCGGTTCGCACCAGCGTGTTGGCCGAGCCGACAAGGTCGGCGCGAGCGGTTCGTTCGTCGGCGAACTCCAGGGCGGCGAACTTGCCCGGCATGGTGACCGAGACGCCCACCCATTCCGGACCGAAAGCACCGACCAGGCCGGGCAATTCCTCAGCCGTGCATTCGATCCGGTCATAGGTCCAGTCATCCAGGCCCAGCGCACGGTAGGCGGCCAGGTGTAACTGCGGCGACCGGGAATGCGAGACGGGCGAGCCGAGGACGGCTGCCTTCCGGGCCGTCATCGACGCCTACCGCCCGGAATTGAGGAAACCGCTGCCCAGCGCCAGATCCCGATTCGCCAGATGCTCCTGATAATCGCTGGTGAACAGGGTGGTGCCGTCGGAGTCGATGGTCACGAAGTACAGCCAGTCCCCCGCTTCGGGTTTCTCGGCGGCTGCCAGTGCCTCCGCCCCGGGCGAGCAGATCGGGGTTGCGGGCAGACCCGGCATCGCATAGGTGTTCCACTCGGTCTTGGTCGCCCTGTCCTGATCGGTGGTGGCCACCTCCTGGCGGTCCAGCGGGTAGTTGACTGTCGAGTCGAACTCCAGCCAGTCGTAGTCGCTGGCGAGGCGGTTGTAGATGACCCGGGCCACCTTGGCGAAGTCCGCCGGCTGAGCTTCCTTCTGCACCAGCGAACCCACGATGAGCACCTGATAGGGAGACATGTTCAGCCCCTTGGCCGCATCCAGGATTCCGCCCTTGACGTAGCCCTCACCGCTCTCGCCGATGAGCTTGGCCAGGATCTCCTTGGCCGACGCCGACGGATCGATATTCCAGGTTCCCGGGGCGATCAGCCCCTCCAGGCGCCGGTGGCTCTGACCCATCACTCCGGCACCCTCGCGCGCCCAGTCCGGCACGTTGAGCGATTCCAGCGTCCCCTCCTCGGAAGCGGCCCGCAGATCCGCTGCCGACACGCACTTCTCGGATCCATTGAGATCCACACAGCTGGCATCGGCGATCAGCGAGAAAATACCGGGATTCACCACACCGGAGCCGACCGCCGAGATGTCGTCGAGTTGCTTGCCCTCCGGGATGACCAGCTTGCCCACCCGGGAAGCAGGATCGACCAGCGTCTTGACTGCGGTGGCCGCCGGAATCTCGGTGCGCAGCTTGTAGAAGCCGGGCTGGATGGCGGCAAGCTCGGCGTTACCCGACGCCGCCGAGATGAACATCCCGACGTCGGCGATGACGCCCTTGTCCACCAGGTTCTGGGCGATCACCGATCCGGAGTCGCCGGGGTTGACCTCGATGACGATGTCTTGTTTGCCCTCGCCGGTGAAATCGCTGGGCAGCTTGGGCCCGCCGAACAGCTTCGGCCCGAGCAGCACCACGGCCAGCACGCCGGCGGCAAGCAGTGCCAGCAGAATGACCATCCGGCCCCGGCCGCGGCCACCGGTGCCCCGGGCACGATCCTGCGCCCGGGTGGACCGGGGCGCGCCGACGGACACCGGTGCGGCGCGGTCTGGTTGTGCGTCTTCGGGCTCGTGCGGCATGGTCACTGTCGCTCTTTCAGTGTCGTGGCCGCGTTGCGGCGTTGGTCGAGCCAGCCTTGCAGAATTGCCACGGCGGCAGCCTGGTCGATCATTCCCCGTTGTTCCCTGGCGCGCACCCCTGCCTCCCGCAGGGAACGCGCCGCGCTGACCGTAGTCAACCGCTCGTCGGCCAACCGGACCGGTACCGAGCCGGCCCGGGCGCCGAGTGCCGCGGCCAGGGCCACCGCGTCGTCGGCCGACGCGCCGGCCCGGTCAGCCAACGTACGCGGCAGGCCGACCACGATCTCGACGATATCCAGTTCGCCGACCAGGGTGATCAGTCTGCGCAGGTGGCCGTCACCGCGATCGCGGCGCACCGTCTCCACCGGAGTGGCCAGGATGCCGTCGGGGTCGCTGACCGCCACCCCGATCCGGACGGTGCCGACGTCGATGCCGAGCCGTCGTCCGCGGCCCGGGTCGTCGGTGCCGGGCCGGTCGGGCAGTCGGTTCTGTAGCGACATCGGTCAGGTCAGTCCCGGGCCAGTTCCACACGGACTGCGGCGAGCGCCGCCTCGATGCCCGCCGGATCCTTGCCCGAGCCTTGGGCAAGGTCGGCTTTCCCGCCGCCGCGACCGCCCACCGCGGTCGCCACCGCAGAGATGAGGTCGTTGGCCCGGATCCCGGCGTCCTGGGCGGCCTGGTTGGCGGCCACGACGAACGGCACACTGTCGGCGCCCTCGGTGATCAGGACCACCACACCGGGATCGGAGCCGAACCGCGCGCGGATGTCACCGACCAGCGAGCGCAGGTCCGCAGCGGTCATCCCCGCCGCCAGTCGCTGGGCCACGAGACGCACCTTACCCACCTGCTCGGCCGTGGAAGCGGCATTTCCCGCAGCGGCACGTGCCGCCGACAGTCGCATCCGCTCGACGTCCTTCTCGGCCGTCTTGAGCCGTTCGACGAGGGTGGCGACCCGGGCCGGCACCTCCTCGGACGGCACTTTCAGTGAGGCGGCCAGACCGGCCATCAACGCCCGCTCCCTGGCAAGGTGCCGGAAGGAGTCCAGGCCCACGTAGGCCTCGACCCGCCGCACCCCGGAGCCGACCGAGGACTCGCCCAGCAGTGTGATCGGACCGATCTGGGCTGAGTTGTGCACGTGGGTGCCGCCGCACAGCTCCAGCGAAAACGGTCCGCCGATCTCGACGACGCGGACCTCGTCGGGGTACTGCTCGCCGAACATCGCCATGGCGCCCATGGCTTTGGCCTTCTCCAGACCGGTGAGGAAGGTGTTGACCGGGAAATCCGCCTGAACCGCCTCGTTGGCAACCTCCTCGACGCGGTTGCGCTGCTCCTCGGTCAACGGGCCCTGGGAGTTGAAGTCGAAGCGAAGATAGCCCGGCCGGTTGAGTGAGCCGGCCTGAACGGCGTTGGGCCCCAGTACCTGTCGCAGTGCGGCGTGCACCATATGGGTGCCGGAGTGACCCTGGGTGGCTCCGCGGCGCCACTGCGGGTCGACCGCGGCGACGATGGTGTCGCCCTCGACGAACTCGCCGGATTCGACGTTGACCCGATGAACCCACAACGACTTGGCGATCTTCTGCACGTCGGTGACCGCCGCCCTCGCCGACTCGCCGGCGCCGGTTCCGGTGAGATGGCCGACGTCGGCGATCTGCCCGCCGGACTCTGCATAGAGCGGGGTGCGGTCGAGCACGATCTCCACCCGTTCGGGGGTGACGGTCTCGGACTGCATCCGGGGATGGTGGGCGACCACGGGTACCCGCTTGCCGTCGACGAAGATGCCCAGGATCCGGGCCTGAGAACTCAGCTCCTCGAAGCCGGTGAACTCGGTCGGACCGGCATCGACGAGTTCACGGAAGGCAGTCAGGTCGGCGTGGGCGTGCTTTCGGGCGGCGGCGTCGGCCTTGGCCCGCCGGCGTTGGTCGGCCATCAGCTCCCGGAAGCCCAACTCGTCCACGCCCAGACCGGCCTCGGCAGCCATCTCCAGGGTGAGTTCGATCGGGAAGCCGTAGGTGTCGTGCAGGGCGAAGGCCTGCGCGCCGGGCAGTTCGGACTTACCGGCGGATCTGGTGGCCGCGGCGGCGTCCTCGAACAGCTTCGACCCCGACGCCAGGGTTCGGTTGAACGCGGTCTCCTCGGCGACCGCGATGCGGTTGATCCGGTCGAAGTCGGTCACCAACTCCGGGTAGGACGGACCCATTGCCTCGCGCACGGTCGCCATCAACTCCCCGACTATCGGGCGATCGATACCGAGAAGCTTTGCCGCGCGGATGATTCGGCGCAGCAACCGGCGCAGCACATAGCCCCGGCCCTCGTTGGACGGCGTCGCGCCGTCGGCGATGATGATCGCCGCGGTCCGGCTGTGATCGGCGATGACCCGGTAGCGGACATCATCGGTCGCGCTGCCCTTGCCGTAGCCGCGCGCCGCGTAGCGGGCGACGGTCTCGATGACCGGCGCCAGCAGGTCGGTCTCGTAGACGTTGTCGACGCCCTGCAGCAGACACGCGATGCGCTCGATCCCCATGCCGGTGTCGATGTTCTGGCGCGGCAACGGTCCGAGAATCTCGAAATCCTCCTTGGAGGTGCCCTCACCGCGCTCGTTCTGCATGAAAACGAGGTTCCAGATCTCGATGTAGCGATCCTCGTTGGCCTCCGGACCGCCTTCGACGCCGTATTCCGGGCCGCGGTCGTAGTAGATCTCCGAACACGGACCGCATGGGCCCGGGATTCCCATCGACCAGTAGTTGTCAGCCATACCGCGGCGCTGGATGCGGTCGGGCGGCAAGCCGGCCACCTCCTGCCACAGCTGCACGGCCTCGTCGTCGTCGTAGAACACCGTCGCCCACAACCGCTCGGGGTCGAAACCGTAACCGCCGCCGGACACCGGGTTGGTCAACAGCGTCCAGGCGAGTTCGATCGCGCGACGCTTGAAATAGTCGCCGAAGGAGAAGTTGCCGGCCATCTGGAAGAAGGTGTTGTGCCGGGTGGTGACGCCGACCTCGTCGATGTCCGGGGTTCTGATGCACTTCTGGATGCTGGTCGCAGTGGCATACGGCGGGGTCCGCTGGCCCAGGAAGTAGGGAACGAACTGCACCATCCCGGCATTGACGAACAGCAGATTGGGATCGTCGAGGACCACCGAGGCGCTCGGGACCTCAGTGTGGCCTGCCTTGACGAAGTGGTCGAGAAACCGCTTCCTGATCTCGTGTGTCTGCAACGGTGTCCTCGGTTCTTGGGCGTCAACCGGACAAGGGTATCGGGCGCGGCGCGAACCCCGCCGCCACGAATGTCGATGTCGAGCACCTCGTCGGTGCACGGATTCAGCTTAGGAGTTCAGCTGGAGTCGTTCTGGGCGCGGCGATTCTTGATTCGCTGGGCCCGGTCGGCCTGGCGGGTGCGGCGCCGGCGCGGCATCCGCTGCGATCGATTGGCCGCTTTCGGGACGCCGGTGCCGGCCGGAGGCAGTGATGCCGTGCTGATGCACCAATCCGGGAAATACATCCGGGCACCGGGATGGGTCGTATAGGTGCGCCCGCTGGGAGCGGTCCAGATGATCGTGCCGTCGGGCAGTTGCCGATCGCGCCAGCCGCCGTCGCCGACCCAGAAGGTGCGCAGGAGGTGGTGTTTGCGGCATAGACAGCGCAGGTTGGACGGGTGGGTCGGCCCGGCCGGGTAGGCAACGGCGTGGTCGATGTCACAGGCCTCCGCCGGGACGTCGCACCCGGGAAATCGGCAGGTCAGATCCCGGCAGCGGATGAAGCGCTGCAGTTTCACCGACGGCCGGTAGCGCGCTTCGGCCTCCTCGCATGGAGTGGTCAGCGACACGATCTGGGCGCCGTCGCGGATCAACTGCGCCAGCAGCGGGTTCGGTATGACACCGCCGTTGGTCAGCAGAGCCCGGCGGGTCGGGGTCTGGTTCTCAACCGAAGCCGGCCGCGCCGGCGGCGTCTGGGCTTGGGCCGCCTCCGGCCGGGTCTCGGCTCGGGCCGCCTCCGGCCGGGTCTGGGCTTGGGCGGCGTCAACCGCGGCACGGTCCGCCACGACGTGGATGACCACCGAGTCGGCCAGCGGCGCGCCGTCCCGGTTTGGGCAGTCCGACAGGGCGCACTGGCAGACGATCCGGTCCGCGCCGGCGAAGACCGCGCCCATCGCCTCGGCGCGCCGCTGTCCGAGGGTGCGGGGATCGGCGTCGCAGACCGCCCGCGCGATCGCAGTGAGCCGCCGTTCGACCAGTTCGGCGTGCGTCGCGAAAAGCCGCCCCCACACCGATCGCGTTCCGCTGTCGTCGTCAGGCTTGCCGAACTGCACGTCCATTCCCCGGGCCGCCTCACAGAACCACAGCCGCGCCTGCGGGTCGTGGGCATCGATGGCCAGATCGATGAGCGTCTCGACCTTGCGGTCCGACAACGGACCCCACTGCCCGGCGGCCGCGGCGATCTCGGCATCGATGGCGGCCATCTCCGCCGCACCCACCACACAGTGCGTGCGCCACGAGATCGTGGCAGCCAGCCGAGCCCCGATCCGTCCGGCCAGAAACAGCGCGTTGAGCTTGGGCAGCCGCTCACGCAGCGACTGCGCCAGATACATCTGCGACGACGCCCGCCGAGCGCTGATCCCCAGCGCGGCGGCCACTTCGGCGGCGGTGGCGTCCCAGGGGTCACAGGCCCACCGGGAGCGCTCGTCGACCAGATCCGGATCGGTTTCCTCCACCCCGCAGCGGCGCGCCACCAGTTCACCGATCGCTGCCAGCCGACGGGCGGCCGCGGCCGCCTCGCCACCGGCCCAGCCCTCGATCGCGCCCACCACACCCGCGTCGTCCGCCGCCGGCAAGGCATCGGGACCAATGCTATCGAACATGCTTTCGATTTTAGGATCCACCGGTGACAGGTTGAGCTGTCATGCCTCCGGACATCAACCCGTTCCCGCCACGGCGGCTAACGAATAATCAGCGCCCACGCCTAATGATGGCCCGCAGCTTGTCCAGGCGCCCGGCGATCTCCCGCTCGGCGCCGTGCCGGGACGGCCGGTAGTAATCCACTCCAGCCACCTCGTCCGGTGGATATTGTTGTGGCACAACGCCATCAGGGTCATCATGCGGATAGCGGTAACCTCGGGCGTGGCCCAGCTTGACCGCACCCGAGTAGTGGCCGTCACGCAGGTGCGCCGGCACCGCCCCGGCCTTGCCGGCCCGGATATCGTTCATCGCCGTCCCCAGCGCGGTAGTCACGGCGTTGGACTTCGGTGCCGTGGCCAGGTGCACGGTGGCGTGCGCGAGAGTGAGCTGGGCTTCCGGCAGCCCGATCAGCGCCACGGTCTGGGCGGCCGCGACCGCGGTGAGCAGCGCCGTCGGATCCGCCATCCCAATGTCCTCGCTGGCCAGGATCACCAGCCGGCGGGCCACGAATCGGGGATCTTCGCCGGCCACCAGCATGCGCGCCAGATAGTGCAGGGCCGCGTCGACGTCGGAACCCCGGATCGACTTGATGAATGCGCTGATGACGTCGTAGTGCTGGTCGCCGTCCCGGTCGTAGCGCACGGCCGCCCGGTCCAGCGACTGCTCGACGGTTTCCAGCGTCACCTCGCCGCCGGACGCCACCGCCGTCTCGGCGGCAACCTCCAAGGCCGTCAGTGCCCGGCGAGCATCCCCGGCGGAAAGCGCAACGAGCAGCTCCACCGCATCCGCCTCGATCCGCACCGCTGCGCCCAGCCCGCGCGGGTCGGCCACCGCCCGCTGCACGACCGTCCGGATGTCGTCGGCGCCCAACGGCTGCAACTGCAGGATCAACGATCGCGACAGCAGGGGCGCGACAACGGAGAACGACGGGTTCTCCGTGGTCGCTGCGACGAGCAGCACCACCCGGTTCTCGACCGCGGCCAGCAGGGCGTCCTGCTGGGTCTTGGAGAACCGGTGCACCTCGTCGATGAACAACACGGTCTGCTCACCGTGGACGGCCGCCCGGCGCGCGTCCTCGATGACGGCGCGCACCTCTTTGACCCCGGCACTCAGCGCGGACAGTGCCTCGAAGCGACGCCCGGTCGTCTGGGAGATCAGCGAGGCGAGGGTTGTTTTTCCGGTCCCCGGCGGACCGTAGAGGATCACCGATGCCGCGCCCGAGCCCTCGACGAGCCTGCGCATGGGTGAACCGGGCCGCAGCAGGTGCTCCTGCCCGACCACTTCGTCGAGAGTGGCCGGCCGCATCCGCACGGCCAGTGGGGACGCGGCGCTGATCGTCGCCGGGCCCGACCCCATCGGAGCCCGTCGCTGCTCGACAGGCAGGTCGAAGAGGCTGTCGGACATCCTCTCAGGCTAGCCATCGCAGCGCTTTCGTCCCATCATCGACCAGTGAGCTACGCGAAGTACGGGCCGTGGGCGGTGGTCGCCGGGGGCTCGGAGGGAGTCGGCGCGGCGTTCGCGACGCTGCTGGCCGGCTCCGGGGTCAATCTCGTGTTGCTGGCCCGCAAAACCGGCCCACTGGAGGCCACCGCAAACCGGTGCCGCCAACTCGGCGCCGAGGTGCGGACGCTTGCGGTCGACCTCGCCGAGCCCGGATCCGCCGGGACGATCACCGCCCTCACCACCGAACTGGAGGTGGGTCTGCTGATCTACAACGCGGGCGCGAACACCTGCAGCGCCGAGTTCCTCGATGCGGACCTCACCGATATTCAGCGGGTCATCGACCTGAATGTCACCACGATGATGGCGCTTGCGCAGCACTACGGGCTGGCGATGCGACAGCGCCGGCGCGGCGGGATCCTTTTGGTCGGATCCATGGCCGGTTATCTGGGCTCGGCACGTCACACCGTCTACGGCGGGGTGAAGGCCTATGGCCGGGTCTTCGCCGAAGGACTCTGGCTGGAACTCCGCGACCACGGGGTCGACGTCCTCGAACTCGTACTCGGCGTCACCCGCACGCCGGCCATGCAACGGGCCGGTCTGAACTTCGACGTGCCGGGGTTGCGAGTCGCCGACCCCGTCGAGGTGGCGCGGGAAGGCTTGGAGCAGTTGGGCAACGGTCCCGTTCACATCGCCGGCGGCAATGCCGCCGACGTTGCCCGCCGCAACGATCCGGATCGGGCTGCGGTGGTGGCGGGCACCCACCGGATGATGCAGCGTCTGCTCGGCCTCGATTAGCCCGACGGCCGGCGGGGATGGGCTGATAGAAACAGCGGCATGCGAATAGGCCTTTCCACTCCGGCTGTGATGCTGGTGCCGGGAGTGTCGTCGGCCTGGGAACACAGTGCTGGAGTCGATGACCTGATTCAGGTCGCGACCGCGGCAGATGAGGCCGGCTTTGATTTCCTCACCTGCGCCGAGCATGTCGCGGTCCCGGTGGACCAAGCCGAAGGCCGTGGCCTGACCTATTGGGATCCGTTGTCCACCTTGGCATTTCTAGCTGCACACACCACTCGAATACGGCTCGCGACGTCGGTGCTCGTGCTCGGCTATCACCATCCGCTGGATATCGCGAAGCGCTACGGAACACTGGACCGGCTCAGTGGCGGCCGGCTGATCCTCGGCGTGGGCGTCGGCTCACTGACCGCCGAGTTCGAGTTGCTCGGCGCACCGTTCGAGAGCCGCGGTGCGCGTGCGGACGACGCGATCGCCGCTCTGCGGGCCTCGTTGTCGCACACCAGGCCTAACTACTCGGGCGAGTTCTATCAGTACGACGGCTTCGCCGTGGAGCCCTGCGCGGTGCAGGCCCGGGTGCCGATCTGGGTTGGCGGCCGGACGCTGCGCTCATTGCGCCGAGCCGTGCGGCTTGCCGACGGGTGGATGCCGTTCGGCCTGGCCGACGCCCGGATCACTCAGATGCTCGACCAGGTCGTTCTCCCGACCGGTTTCGACGTGGTGCTCCCCACCGGTCGGGCC
>JBFYOR010000388.1:0-6058 GCA_041303695.1 Mycobacterium sp.
TCACTGGGCGCCTCGTTCGGGCTGTCGGTGCTGATCTGGCAGCACCTGCTGGGCATCCAGCTGTACTGGATCGTGCTGGCGCTGGCCATCATCATCCTGCTGGCGGTGGGGTCGGACTACAACCTGCTGGTGATCTCCCGGTTCAAGGAGGAGATCGGGGCGGGCCTGAACACCGGTCTGATCCGGACAATGGCCGGCACCGGTTCGGTGGTGACGGCCGCGGGCCTGGTGTTCGCGTTCACCATGTGCGGCTTCGTGGTCGGGGACCTGATGGTGCTGGCCCAGATCGGCACCACCATCGGCGTCGGGCTGATCTTCGACACCCTGATCGTGCGCTCGTTCATGACGCCGTCGATCGCCGCGCTGCTCGGACGGTGGTTCTGGTGGCCGCTGAAGGTGCGCCAGCGTCCGGCGAGTGCGATGCTGCGGCCGTACGGAACCCGGCCCTCGGTGCGGGAACTGCTGCACACGGATGAGGCTTCCGGCGAGGCCGCTGATAAAGCGGTTGTGCCCGCGGGCGCGGACCCTCTACCCTGATGCCCATGTTGTTCTGCGCTGCGCATCACGCCGCCGCCCGTCCGTCCGTGGACAGGAGCGTCTGCTAGCGCACGCAGAAAAACCTCCAGGCCACGGACAACAGTCCGTGGCCTTTTTCGTGTTGCAGAAAGGAATTCCCGTGTTGCCGTGCAGCAGCGACCCGAACCTGTGGTTCGCCGAGGAGCCCGCCGACCTCGAGCGCGCCAAGGCACTGTGCGGTGCCTGCCCGGTCCGCCGGGCGTGCCTGGCCGCCGCACTGGACCGAGCCGAGCCGTGGGGGGTGTGGGGCGGGGAGATCCTCGAGCGTGGTTCGGTGCTGGCCCGCAAGCGCCCGCGCGGGCGGCCGCGCAAGGACGTCGCGGCCTGAGGCGTCTGGGCGTGCGCGTCGAATGTGAGGGATATGTCGGTGTTTCGGCGATTTCGTCTGCACAGGGCGCACACTCGGCGAAGCGAAGGCGGCCTAGCCTGCCCGGCGGGCGCGCTTCTTGCTCTTCGCGGGTGGGCGGAACACGTTGTCCGCCAGATCTTTGGGTATGAGGGCGATCCCCGGACCTCCCGCAGCCAGCCAGCCGATCAGGTCATCAAGGGCGGATGTGGTGTGCATCGAGCCCAGCCAGGTCGGCTTCTCGCCCTGTTTGCGTTGCTTGGATTGCGGATGGACGACGATCACGTCCTTGCGTTTACACGGCCCCAGGCAATCGCTGACGCGAACCTCAACAGCGGGCAGCTGTTCGCGCAGATAGTCCAATCGAGCGGCGGCCCGCTTCTTGCTGTCGGTGCCGCAGCAGCAACCCCTGCACACCGTCAGTGAGCAGCCTGCCATCTAGATGGACGGGTGCGGTTCGGCGTAGCCGGGGATCAGCTTCTCGGCCATCTCCCGCACCGGCACATGGCAATCCAGCTGACACGAGATCGCCACCGTCGAGCCGATCACCCGCAGCGGGATCGCCAGCTGCGCCGGCAGGTCCATCTGGCGGGCCATCTTCAGGTTCTGCGGGGTGCGCTCCATATTGGCCGCGGCATGCTGCTGCAGCCACTTGCGGGTGTAGTGGAACACCGGCACCTGCACGGGTTCGACGTACTGGGCCAGCATCTCGTCGATGGCCTCGAGCGAGACCTGTTCACCCTTGCGGACGAAGCCCACCTTCTCCATGGTCGGCAGCAGCAGGTCGTACTGCTTCTCCTGGGCCAGCCGGATCATGATGCCCATCTCCACCGGCAGGCCGTCCGGCAGCGGGGCCACCGCACCGAAGTCGATGACGGCCATCCGGCCGTCGGGCAGCAGCATGAAATTGCCGGGGTGGGCGTCGCCGTGCATCATCCCGACCCGGGCCGGGGCGTCGAAGGTCAGCTCGAAAAGCCTTGTGCCGCAGATGTCGCGCTGCTCGGGGGTGCCGGAGCGGATGATGTCGGCCAGCGGGATGCCGCCGTCGATCCACTCGCTGACCATCACCTTGGGCGCGCTGCCCACCACCTTCGGCACGAAGAAGCGCGGGTGGCCGTCGTAGGCCTTGGCGAAGGCCCGCTGGTTGTTGGCCTCCAGCCGGTAGTCCAGTTCCATCTCGGTGCGCTCGACGAGCTCGTCGACCACACCCTGGACGTCCGCGCCGGGGGACAGCTGCTTGAGCACACTGGTCAGCCGGCGCATGGTCTTGAGGTCGGCGCGCAGCGCCTCGTCGGCGCCGGGGTACTGGATCTTGACGGCCACCTCGCGGCCGTCGGCCCACACCCCCTTGTGCACCTGCCCGATGCTGGCCGAGGCCACCGGGGTGTCGTCGAAGGAGGCGAACCGGTCGCGCCACTTGGTGCCGAGCTGGCCGTCGAGCACCCGGTGCACCTTGTCCGCCGACAGCGGGGGAGCGTCCTTCTGCAGTTTGGTCAGCGCCTCGCGGTAAGGCTCGCCGAACTCCTCGGGGATGGCGGCCTCGAGCACCGACAGCGCCTGGCCCACCTTCATCGCGCCGCCCTTGAGCTCGCCGAGCACGCTGAACAGCTGGTTGGCGGCCTTCTCCATCAGTTCGGCGTTGACGTCGTCGCGGGACTTGCCGGTCAGCCGCTTGGCCGCACCGAGGGCCGCCCGGCCCGCCATACCGACCGGGATGCTGGCCAGTTTGGCGTTGCGGCGGGCAGATCCACGTTTGATGTCGTCGGCCACGCCCCCCATCATCCTCGATCCGCTGTTTCGGTCAACGAGGTGTGCCAACAACCACACAGCGGATGACGGTTCCAGCGCCGCGCGACGATGCTCCCGGCGCCGACGTCGACCTCGACGGTGGCGTTCAGGGTGGCCGGCGCAGCCGGGGCCGGGCCGGCATCGGGGCGCACCGCGGCGATGATCTGCTGCACCTGCGCCAGCGCCAGGGCGGCGGTGGCCAGCAGGGTCGGCCGGTCGGCGGCGCCGGTGACCTCGCGCAGCTGGGCGGCCAGTGCCGGCCAGGCGGCGTCGCGGTCGGTGCGGTGCAGATCCGCACAGGACAGACAGCTGCTGACCCCGGGCAGCACCAGCGGGCCGATGACCCCGACGCCGTCGCGCACCCGCACCGGCAGATGCGGCACGCCGCCGGCCTGCAGATCGCGCACCAGCCGCGGGTCGGCGGCCAGCTGATCGGCCAGCACCACCAGATCCACCCCGGCGGGCACCCCGGCGGCGGTGATCCGGCTGCTGCGCCCGACCCGCGCCCCCGAGCAGCGCAGGCCGTCGGCCAGCAGCTCCGACAGCGGCCCGCTGCCGTGCACCCGGATGGACAGGGCGCGCCCGCCGGCGCACCGATCCCCTTCGCGGACAACGCCGGAGCTCACCAACCCGGCCAGCAGCTCGTCGAACCCGGCGACGTCGGACAACCCGTGCGCGCGGGCCAGCCGTCGCGCCTCGGCGGCCGACAGCGGTGCGGCCAGCGCCCGCAGCACCGTGGCCAGGCCGCCGGGGCCGAGGCCGGCCGGCGGGCGCACCAGCACCGCGCGGCGGGGATCCCAGCCGATCTGCACCGCGCCGTCGGGGCGCAGCAGCACCGGCATCGCCGGGTCCAGGGTGTAGCGCAGCATCCCGCGACTGTGTCAGCCGCGGGCGCGGTCCCGTCTCAGTTGTCCACAGGCCCGTCGTCGGGTCCGGGTTTGCCGGTCTCCCGCTCGATCTCGGCGATCAGCGAGTCGACGTCGGCGGAGGTGATGTCCCCGCCGATGACCCGGTCGATGAACCCGGCCGGCTCGTCGAGATCGGCCGAGGACGGCAGCAGGTCGGGGTGCGCCCATACCGCGTCGCGGTCGTCGATGCCGGCGGCCTCGGTCAGCCGCTCCCACAGCACCGCGGCCTCACGCATCTTGCGCGGCCGCAACTCCAGGCCGACCAGCGTGGCGAAGGTCTGCTCGGCCGGCCCGGCGGTGGCCCGGCGGCGGCGCAGCATCTCACTGAGTGCGGCGGTGCCGGGGATCCGGTCACCGAGGGCGGCGGTCACCACGGTCTGAACCCAGCCCTCGACCAACGCCAGCAGGGTCTCCAGCCGCTCCAGGGCGGCGGTCTGCTCCGGGGTGGCCTTGGGTTCGAACATCCCCTGGGAGAGCAGCTCTTCCATCTTCGACGGATCCGACAGCGAGGCCGGGTCGAAGCCCGCGCTCATCTGCTCCAGGCCGCTCATGTCGATCTTCATGCCGCGGGCGTAGGCCTCGACGGCGCCGAGCAGTTGCTGCGACAGCCACGGAACTCCGGAGAACAGCCGGTGGTGGGCGGCCTCGCGGGCGGCCAGGAAGGTCAGGATCTCGCTGCGCGGCTGCTCGAGGCCTTCGGAGAGCTCCTCGATGGTGGCCGGCATCAGCGCCGCAACGCCCTTGGGGCCCAACGGAAGTCCGATATCGGTGGAGGTGAGCACCTCCTTGGACAGCCGGCCCAGCGCCTGGCCCAGCTGCGAGCCGAACGCCATCGACCCCATCTGGGTCATCATCGCCATCAGCGGCCCGGCCATCGCCTTGGCTTCCTCGGGCAGCGCCGAGGACCACACCGTCGAAACCTGTTCGGCCATCGGGTCGCACAGCCGCTTCCAGGTGTCCATCGTGTTGTCCACCCAGTCCTGCGGGGTCCAGGCCACCGCCCGAGTCGCACCGGCCGGCAGCGCGGTGGCGCCGTCCAGCCAGGTGTCGGCCAGGTGCACGGCGTCGGCGACGGCCTTGGCGGTGGACTCCGGCACCGGGGCGGAGAACCCGATGGAACTCGACGCCAGCTTGCGGGCCAGGTCGTAGTTCACCGCGCCGCCGGACCCGGAGGCCATCGCGCTGCCGGCCCCGGAGAACATCTCGCCCAGCTTGGCGAACAGCTGGCCCAGATCGCCCGGGTTGAACCCGGCGCCGCCGAAGCCGAACGGATCACCACCGGAGTCGGGGTTCTGGGCTTTATCGCGCCGGGGGTCCCGTTCGGGGTCGTCGCCGGAGAAACCGAACGGCAGGTCAGACATGGCTCCACGGTACCGCCGTTAGGGTAGGCGGCGTGAACAGGCGGATTATGACCCTGATGGTGGCCCTGGTGCCCGTCATGGTCTTCGGCGTCCTGCTGGCCGCCGTGTCGGTGCCGTATGTGGCGCTGGGCCCGGGCCCGACCTACGACACCCTCGGTGAGGTGGACGGCAAGCAGGTCGTCGCCATCGAGGGCACCCCGGTCAAGCCCACCTCCGGGCAGCTGAACATGACGACGGTCTCCCAGCGCGACGGCCTGACCCTGGCCCAGGCGCTGGCGCTGTGGGCCTCCGGCAACGACCAGCTGATCCCGCGCGATCTGGTGTTCCCGCCGGAGAAGTCCCGCGACGACATCAAGAAATCCCAGGACGCCGACTTCCGCCGCTCCGAGGACAACGCCGCCTATGCCGCGCTGAACTACCTGAAGTACCCCAAGGCCGTCACCGTGGAGAATGTCAACGATCCCGGCCCGTCGGTGGGCAAGCTGCAGGCCGGCGACGCCGTGGAGAAGGTCAACGGCACCCCGGTCGCCGATATCGCGGCGTTCAGCGGTCTGCTGAAGACCACCAAACCCGGTGACGAGGTCGTCTTGGACTACCGCCGCCGCAACGCCGAACCCGGCACCGCCCGGATCACCCTCGGCAAGAACGACGACCGCGACTATGGCTACCTGGGTATCGCGGTGGCCGACGCCCCGTGGGCGCCGTTCACCATCGACTTCAACCTGGCCAATATCGGCGGGCCGTCGGCCGGGCTGGTGTTCAGCCTGGCCGTCATCGACAAGCTCACCACCGGCGATATCAACGGGTCGAAGTTCGTCGCCGGCACCGGCAGCATCAGCGCCGACGGCAACGTCGGCCCGATCGGCGGCATCACCCACAAGCTGGTCGCCGCCCAGGAGGCCGGGGCGACGGTGTTCCTGGTGCCGGCCGATAACTGCGACGAGGCCCGCACCGTGCAGGGCAACACCATGACCCTGATCAAGGCCGAGACGCTGACCCAGACCGTCGATGCGCTCGAGGCGCTGACCTCAGGCGGCGAACCCCCGCGCTGCTGAACCCACTGCGGGCCGATTGCGTAG
>JBFYOR010000389.1:0-7808 GCA_041303695.1 Mycobacterium sp.
GGCAGTGACACGAAGGTCTGTGCCAGCACCACCGCAGCCGTGGTGAAAGCCACCCGGACACCCGCGGCTTCGAGATACTGACCCAACAAACCGAGCCTGCCGAACACATAGAGCAGGGCGATACCGCCCACTACCGGTGGCAGCACCAACGGCAGCAGGATCAGCGGGCGCACCAGCCGGATCACCGGACCGCGGTGCCGTGCCAGCACCAGGGCCAACGGAACGCCCAGAATCAGACACAGCAGCGTGCTGGCGGTGGCGGTACGCAGGCTGAGCAGCAAGGCCGCACGCGAGTCCGGGCTGGTGACCAACGGAACGAACCGCGCCCAGTCGACCTTGACCGCCAGCGCGATCAACGGCACCGCGACGAACACCACGCCCGCCGCGGCCGGCAGGTAAACCCAGCGCGGCAACGACACCTCGGCCGCCGCGCTGCGTTTCATGGCGCGAACGCTACCGAGGGTTCAAACCCATCGCGTTACTGTTCGGAGCGTGACGATCCGGATGGGCCTGCAGATCCCCAACTTCTCCTACGGCACTCCGGTGACCGACCTGTTCCCCACCGTCATCGCCCAGGCGCGGGAGGCCGAGGCGGCCGGTTTCGATTCCGTCTTCGTGATGGACCACTTCTATCAACTGCCCATGCTCGGTGCACCCGAGGCGCCGATGCTGGAGGCCTACACCGCACTCGGCGCGCTGGCGATGGCCACCGAGAAGGTCCTGCTGGGCACCCTGGTCACCGGCAACACCTACCGCAACCCCACCCTGCTGGCCAAGGCCATCACCACTCTCGACGTGATCAGCCAGGGCCGCGCGGTGCTCGGCATAGGTACCGGCTGGTTCGAACTGGAGCACACCTCGCTGGGTTTCGAGTTCGGCACCTTCACCGAACGGTTCGCCAAGCTTGACGAGGCGTTGCAGATCCTGCTGCCGATGCTCGCCGGCGATCCGGTGACCTTCTCCGGCGACCACTACCGCACCGACGCCGCAGTGGCGGTGCCGCGTTTCCGCGACCACATCCCGCTGATGATCGGCGGCAGTGGCGAAAAGAAGACCTTCGGCCTCGCGGCCCGCTACTTCGACCACCTCAATGTGATCGCCGCCCTGCCCGAACTTCCCGGCAAGGTCGCGGCACTGGCCCGTCGATGCGAGGAAGCCGACCGGGATCCGGCGACCCTGGAGACCAGCGTTCTGCTCACGGCGGTCCCCGATCCCAAGTTCACCGATGACATGGTTCCCGAGGCGATGCGCGGCCGGATCGTCGTCGGCAGCCCGGAGCGGATCGCCGAGACAGTCCGGGCCGGCGTGGTCGACGTCGGCATCGACGGCGTCATCGTCAACCTGCCCGGCTACGTCCCAGGATCGATCACCAGACTCGGTGAAGCCCTGCGTCCGGTGCTGGGCGGGTGACCCGGCAGGCCTTTCGGGGGCCGGACGATTACCCTATGAGCGTCGACCTGCAACCAATTCGGTGCAGCTAATTCAGGAGCGAAGATGAGCCATCCCGGCGCGACTCCGTCGGACAAGCACAAGGTCGTCATCGTCGGCTCGGGGTTCGGCGGCCTCACGGCGGCCAAGAAGCTCAAGCGGGCCGATGTCGACATCAAGATGATCGCCAAGACCACCCACCACCTGTTCCAGCCGCTGCTCTACCAGGTGGCGACCGGAATCATCTCCGAGGGTGAGATCGCCCCGCTGACCCGGGTGGTCCTGCGCAACAACAAGAACTGCCAGGTCCTGCTGGGTGAGGTTACCCACGTCGACCTGGCCCGCAAGACCGTCGACTCGGTGCTGCTCGGCCATACCTACCGCACCCCCTATGACTCGTTGATCGTGGCAGCGGGGGCAGGCCAGTCCTACTTCGGTAACGATCACTTCGCCGAATGGGCACCGGGTATGAAGACCATCGACGACGCCCTGGAGTTGCGCGGTCGCATCCTGGGCGCCTTCGAGCAGGCCGAGCGTTCCAGCGACCCGGAGCGCCGCGCGAAGCTGCTCACCTTCGTGGTGGTCGGAGCCGGCCCGACCGGCGTGGAGATGGCCGGCCAGATCGCCGAACTTGCCGACCACACCCTCAAGGGCGCCTTCCGGCATATCGACTCCACCAAGGCCCGGGTCATCCTGCTCGACGCCGCACCGGCCGTACTCCCCCCGATGGGCGAGAAGCTGGGCCTGAAGGCCGCCGCCCGGTTGGAGAAACTGGGTGTGGAGATCCAACTCGGCGCGATGGTGACCAACGTCGACCGCAACGGGATCAACGTCAAGTACGGCGACGGAACGACCAAGCGGATCGAATGCCAGACCAAGGTCTGGTCGGCCGGGGTGTCGGCCAGTCCGCTGGGCAAGATCATCGCCGACCAGTCCGGCGCCGAGATCGACCGGGCCGGCCGGGTGAAGGTGCTGCCCGATCTCACCGTTCCGGGCCACCCGAACGTCTTCGTCGTCGGCGATATGGCGCTCGTCGACGGTGTTCCGGGCCAGGCACAGGGCGCGATCCAGGGCGCACGCTATGCGGCCAAGCTGATCAAGGCCGAACTGAACGGTGCGGATCCAGCTGCGCGGGAACCGTTCAAGTACTTCGACAAGGGCTCGATGGCGACGGTGTCGCGCTATTCGGCGGTGGTCAAGGTAGGCCCGCTGGAGTTCGGCGGTTTCCTCGGCTGGCTCTCCTGGCTGTTCCTGCACCTGATCTATCTGGTGGGTTTCAAGGCCCGGCTGACCACGGCACTGTCCTGGATCGGCACCTTCATCGGCAGTCACCGGGGCCAGCTCACCATCACCGAACAGCAGGCCTACGCCCGCACCAGGATCGAGCAACTCGAGGAGATCGCCGAGCGGGTCGACGAGTCCGAGATCAGCGCGTCCTGAGCGGCCATCCGTCTCGCCGAGGCGATCTGAACACTGTGGGATCGATCTGCGGGCCGATGTCCCGGCGGCCGCGATGGTGAAACCAGACGAACTCGTCTACCGGATGCTGCAGCGTCTGCCCACCCGGATGCTCTCGCTGCGGACCATCGTGATCGTCGCGGCCTTGGCGGTCGTCATCCTCGTCCTCACCCTCGGCACCTGGGTGTGGGTGGGCGTCACCAACGACCAGTACAGCCAGTTGGATCGTCGGCTGGATTCGGTGAGCAGCCTCGGCGATTTCAGCGGCCTGCTGTCCAGTCCCCCGGCGCCGGACGGCCCCAGCCCGGACGGCAACCTGGTGCGAACCGTCCGGGTGGGTTCGATGACCATGTCGGTGCCCACCGGCATCGTGTTGCCGAAACTGGCCGACGGGTACGCCAACACCACGATCGACGGTGTGGAGTACCGGGTGCGCACCTTCACGGTGGGTGGCGCCACGATCGCGTTGGGGGCTGCGGTGGCCGAAACCCAGCGGCGGATCGCCGAACTGCACTTGCGGGTGGTGCTGATCTGCGGGGGTGTGATCATCGGCACCGTGGTCGTCGGCTGGTTCTTCTCGTTGATCATGATCGATCCGTTCCGGCTGCTGGCCCAGCAGGCCCGCGCCATCAACGCCCAGTCCAAGCCGGAGGAGGTCCAGGTCCGCGGGGTTCGGGAAGCGGTGGAGATCGGCGAGGCCGTCGAGGGAATGCTGGCCCGCATCGGCGACGAACAAGCCAAGACCAGGGCCGCACTGGAATCGGCCAGGGATTTCGCGGCGGTCGCCTCCCATGAACTGCGAACGCCGCTGACCGCCATGCGCACCAACCTCGAGGTACTCAACACCCTCGACCTCGGCGACGAACAGCGCAGGGAGGTCATCGGCGACACCGTGCGGACCCAGAGCCGAATCGAGGCCACCCTGACCGCGCTGGAACGACTGGCGCAGGGCGAACTGACCACCGCCGACGACTTCGTGCCGTTCGACATGACCGAGTTGCTCGACCGGGCGGCCCACGACGCCGAGCGCACCTACCCCGATCTGCGGGTCGCCCTGGTGCCCTCGCCGGCCGTTCTGATGATCGGACTGCCGGTCGGTCTGCGACTGGTCATCGACAACGCCATCGCCAACGCCGTCAAACACGGGGGTGCCACCGAAGTCCAACTGGCGGTCAGCAGCTCATCCGAAGGAGTTCGGGTGGTCATCGACGACAACGGTTCCGGAGTCCCCGAGGAGGAACGCAAGAACGTCTTCGAGCGCTTCGCCCGCGGATCGACGGCATCCCGCTCAGGTTCCGGGCTGGGCCTGGCAGTCGTCGCCCAGCAGGCCGAATTGCACGGCGGCACAGCATCGTTGGGTGCCAGCCCGCTCGGCGGAGCGCAGTTGGTTCTGCAGTTGGCCGGCCGGCACTGAACGATCGTCAGGCCTGGGCTTCCAGGTTCTGCAGCCGTACCTGTCCGCGGGCGATCAGCCGGTCCTCCGGGTCTCGAACAGTCACCAGCCACAACTGCTGGCGGCGGCCGCGGTGCACCGGTTCGGACACCCCGTAGGCGGTGCCCGCGGTGATCGCCCGGAGGAAATCAGTGTTGTTGTTGACCCCGACGACGTTTCCGCCGCCGTTCTCGGTAAGCCACAGGTATGCCGAGACACTGGCCATCGACTCGATCATCGCGCACCACACCCCGCCATGGACGATGCCCATCGGCTGATGCAACTTCGGCGTCACCGCCAGTTGAGCCTTCACACCGTCTGGTGAGGTCTCGGTGTAGGTCAAGCCGATTTCGCTGTCGAACGCGGCGTCGTACGGGCTGGGAAGAGCGGCCTCTGGTTGCACGTTTTAAGTGTCTACACGGTGGTCCCACTGGTGGCTCGGCGGGGGCGCCGGCCGAACTTTTTCGGCCTGCGGTGGGTTAACCGGGTGCAAGCTGGGTACGACGTTCGGTAGTAATTGCGAGTACCCTCGGGGTCAATGGAGATGTGGGTATGGCCAAGCTAACCGGTCTGGGCGACTTGGAACGCGCGGTGATGGATCACCTCTGGGCTTTTGATCAGCCGCAGACCGTTCGTCAGGTGCACGAGGCACTGGCCACCCAGCGCGAACTGGCCTACACCACCATCATGACCGTCCTGCAGCGATTGGCCCGCAAGAACCTGGTCGTTCAGATTCGCGCCGACCGTGCCCACCAGTACGCACCGACGCACGGCCGCGACGAGTTGGTCGCGGGACTGATGGTCGACGCTCTCGCCCAGGCCGCCGACTCCGGCGACAGGCAGGCAGCACTGGTTCACTTCGTCGAACGGGTCGGCGCGGATGAGGCCGACGCACTGCGCCGCGCACTGGCCGACCTGGAGACCAGGCACCGCCCGATCTGATCCGGGGGCGCATGATCCGGTCCGCCTCGGTGAACTACTAGCGGGCATCGCACTCGCTGGGGGAGACTGTCACTCGTGTCAGCGCTGGCCTTCACGCTCCTCGCGCTCGTGCTCGTCGGTCCGGTGCCCGCGCTACTGGCGCGGGCGTCCTGGCCGATGCGCGCGCCACGCGCCGCGGTGGTGCTGTGGCAGTCGATCGCAGTGGCCGCGGTGCTCTCGGCGTTCAGCGCGGGGCTGGCATTGGCCGCGCGACTTTTCGTACCGGGCGCCGACGGTCGCCCGACCGCCAACATCCGCGAGGAGATCGCCGTCCTGGGCTGGCCGCTGTGGCTGGGATCGGTGCTGGTTTTCGCGTTGACCCTGCTGATCGGGGTCCGCCTGATCGTCACCGTGATGCGGGTCGCGATCGGGACCCGGCGGCGCCGGTCGCACCACCGCATGATGGTCGATCTGCTTGGCGAGTACCGCCGGGAACTCGGCGGGGTCCGGGTACTCGATGTGGCCGAACCACTGGCGTACTGCCTGCCCGGCATGCGCAGCCGGGTGGTGCTGAGCCGGGGGACCCTCGCGGCGCTCAGCGACGCGGAGTTGGCGGCGATCCTGCGCCATGAGCGCTCGCACCTCCGGGCCCGGCACGATCTGGTGTTGGAGGCCTTCACCGCCGTCCACACCGCTTTCCCCAGGTTCGTCCGCAGCGGCAGCGCGCTCAGCGCGGTGCGCCTGCTGGTCGAACTTCTCGCCGACGATTCCGCGGTACGTGCCGCTGGGCCCCGGCCGCTGGCCCGTGCGCTGGTCACCTGTGCGTGCGGTCCCACCCCCGCGGGCGCACTGGCCGCCGGCGGTCCGACGACGGTGATCCGGGTGCGCCGGCTGTCCGGGCCACCCAACAGCCGGTCGTTCGCCATCGCTGCCTACTGTGCTGCCGCGGCGATTCTGGTGATCCCGACTCTCGCGGTGGCGATTCCATGGCTGACTGAGCTCCAGCGGCTCTTCCTGGGCTGAGGCGGCCGGGCGCTCCTGCGGCCCTGACAATCCCTGGCCCACAACCCCCCTGGCCCATAACCGAAAGGCGAAGCAATGAGTTCCTCGCATGACCCCACCGCGCAGATCGGCGTCACCGGCCTGGCCGTGATGGGCTCGAATATCGCCCGCAACTTCGCCCGGCACGGCTACACGGTCGCCCTGCACAACAGGTCGGTGGCCAAGACCGACGCGCTACTCGCCCAGCACGGTTCCGATGGCGACTTCGTCCGGTCCGAAACCATCGAGGAATTCCTCGCCGCGCTGCAGCGGCCCCGCCGGGTGCTGATCATGGTCAAGGCCGGCGAGGCCACCGATGCGGTGATCAATGAACTCGCCGACGCCATGGAACCGGGCGACATCATCATCGACGGCGGCAACGCGCTCTACACCGACACCATCCGCCGGGAGAAGGCAATGCGGGACCGTGGCCTGCACTTCGTCGGCGCCGGGATCTCCGGGGGCGAGGAGGGCGCCCTGAACGGACCGTCGATCATGCCCGGCGGCCCGAAGCAGTCCTACGAGTCCCTGGGGCCGTTGCTGGAGGAGATCTCCGCACACGTCGATGGGGTGCCGTGCTGCGCGCACATCGGCCCGGACGGGGCCGGACACTTCGTCAAGATGGTGCACAACGGCATCGAGTACTCGGATATGCAACTCATCGGCGAGGCCTATCAGCTGCTGCGTGACGCGCTCGGGCTGACCGCCGAACAGATCGCGGAGGTGTTCACCGAATGGAATGCCGGTGACCTCGACAGTTTCCTGGTCGAGATCACCGCCGAGGTGCTGCGCCAAGTTGACGCCAAGACCGGCAAACCGCTGGTGGACGTCATCGTCGACGAGGCCGAGCAGAAGGGCACCGGCCGCTGGACGGTCAAGTCGGCCCTGGACCTCGGTGTGCCCGTCACCGGTATCGCCGAGGCGGTGTTCGCCCGCGCGCTGTCCGGGTCGGTGCCGCAGCGCCGCGCAGCGGCCGGCCTGACCGCCGGTCATCTGGGCGAACGGCCCACCGACGCACAGCAATTCATCACCGACGTGCGTCAGGCTTTGTACGCGTCGAAGATCATCGCCTACGCGCAGGGTTTCAACCAGATTCAGGCCGGTTCCGACGAGTACGACTGGGGCATCACGCCCGGGGTCCTGGCGACCATCTGGCGTGGCGGCTGCATCATCCGGGCGAAGTTCCTCAACCGCATCAAGGACGCCTACGACGCCGATCCCACCCTGCCGACCCTGATCGCCGACCCGTACTTCCGCAGCGCTGTGGAAGCCAGTGTCGACGGCTGGCGGCGGGTGGTGATAACCGCCACCGCCTTGGGCATCCCGATACCGGGGTTCTCCTCGGCACTGTCCTACTACGACGGCCTGCGCACCGAACGCCTGCCCGCCGCACTGATCCAGGGCCAGCGCGACTTCTTCGGTGCGCACACCTACGGGCGCATCGACGCCGATCCGGGCGCCCGCTTCCACACCCAGTGGAGCGGAGACCACACCGAGGTCCAAATATGAGGGTCGCCCACCCTCACCC
>JBFYOR010000390.1:0-3298 GCA_041303695.1 Mycobacterium sp.
AACCACCGCCGTCCGCCCGTTCCGCCGCCCGTGCCCCCGCCTGGACCGCCTCCGCAGCCTGAGGCCCCGTGGCGACCGCCGGAGGTGCGGCGCGGCCGGCACTGGACCCCGGCGCGTCCCGAGCCGGTTGCCGCGTCGGAAAACCCCCGCGGTCGGCACTGGGTCGGACCCGCCGAGCGGCCGGACCCGGCGCCCCCGCCGGCCCCCGCCCCGGAACCGGTTCCCGAGCCGCAGGGCCAGCACACCGGCGGTCAGTCGGTGGCTGATCTGATGGCCCGGCTGCAGGTCAACGGACCTGCCGGCGGCGGTGGCCGCCGGCGACGCGAGGACTGAACCGGACGCTAGACTCGCACACGACCGTCCGGTACCCGCGCTTTACGGGACTGGAACGACATCCCTTTACGTCAGCGAGGTCGTCTAGGTGGGGACCCCCAACGGCTTGCGCCCGGCTCGACTCAAAGTCGGCATCGTCTCCGCGGGCCGAGTCGGCACCGCGCTGGGCATGGCGTTGGAGCGCGCCGACCATGTCGTGGTGGCGTGCAGCGCCATCTCCACCACATCGCTGCGACTCGCCGAGCGCCGGCTACCCGACACCCCGGTACTGCCGGTCCCGGAGGTGGCCGCACACGCCGAACTGTTGCTGCTGACCGTTCCCGATGCTGAACTGCCGGGGTTGGTGGGCGGTCTGGCGGCCACCGGTGCGGTTCGGCGCGGGACGATCGTGGCACACACCTCGGGCGCCAATGGCGTCTCGGTGCTCGCCCCGCTCAGTGCGCAGGGTTGCGTTCCGCTGGCCATCCACCCGGCTATGACATTCACCGGCGCCGAGGAGGACATCGCCCGGCTGGCCGACGCCTGCTTCGGGATCACCGCCGCCGACGAGATCGGCTACGCCATCGCCCAGTCCCTGGTCCTGGAGATCGGCGGTGAGCCGTTCCGGGTCGCCGAGCAGGCCCGCACCCTCTATCACGCCGCTCTGGCACATGGCAGCAACCACATCGTCACGCTGATGGCGGACGCGCTCACCGCACTGCGGGCGGCGCTGGCCGGCGAGGGACTGCTCGGGCAGGAGGCGGTGGGCGACTCACCCGGGGGTCTCGCCGAGCGGATCGTCGGCCCGCTCGCGCGGGCCGCCCTGGAGAACACCCTGCAGCGCGGGCAGGCCGCCCTCACCGGGCCGGTGGCTCGCGGTGACGCCGCCGCCGTGGCCGCGCACCTGGCCGCCCTCGATAACGTCGATCCCCTACTGGCACAGGCATACTGCGCCGACTCGCTGCGGACTGCGCAGCGGGCCCACGCCCCCGAGGAGGTTCTTGACGTGTTGGCCGACTTCAGATCCGCGGGACCGCGGCAATGACCGCCAAGGCACCGCCGTTCGGTGCCGGGCAACTCAACGTCTACCCCACGCCGCACGCTGTGGCGGAGGTCAGTCGGGCGCTGCGGCACACCGGCCGCCGGGTGATGCTGGTGCCTACGATGGGCGCTCTGCACGACGGCCATCTCGCCCTGGTCCGCGCGGCCAAGAAGGTACCCGGGTCAGTGGTCGTGGTGTCGATCTTTGTCAACCCCCTGCAGTTCGGCGCGGGGGAGGATCTTGACGCCTACCCGCGCCCGCTCGATGACGACCTCGAGATGCTGAGCGACGAGGGAGTCGAGGTGGCCTTCACGCCGACTGCGTCGTCGATGTACCCGGACGGCCCGCGCACCACCGTCCATCCGGGCCCGCTCGGCAGTGAACTCGAAGGTGGCTCGCGCCCAACGCATTTCGCCGGGATGTTGACGGTCGTGCTGAAGTTGCTGCAGATCGTTCGACCGGACCGGGCGTTCTTCGGGGAGAAGGACTATCAACAGCTGGTGCTGGTGCGGCAGATGGTCGACGATCTCGACGTCGGTGTTCGGATCGTGCCGGTTCCCACCGTGCGGGAACCGGACGGCCTGGCGATGTCGTCGCGTAACCGCTACCTGAGCGCCGAGGAACGCGAGCAGGCCGGCGCGTTGTCCTCGGCGCTGCTGGCCGGCCGGTACGCGGCAGGCGGAGGTCCGGCGGCGGTGCTCGACGCGGCCCGCGCGGTGCTCGACGAGGTACCCGCGATCCGGACCGAGTACCTGGAATTGCGGGGGCCCTGGCTGGAGCCGGCCCCAGTGGTCGGCCCCGCGCGGCTGCTGCTGGCCGCCCGCCTGGGCGGCACCAGACTGCTGGACAATGTCGCCATCGACCTGCCCGATGGCGGCCCGGTGCCGGAGTCGGGCTCCGAGTCCCACGAAATGACCTGGAGGAACTGATGTTCCGGATAACGGTGAAGTCCGCCGGGACTGGTCGGTAGCCGTGCTGCTCGCCATCGACGTGCGGAACACGCACACCGTCGTGGGTCTGATCGCAGGATCGGGCAGTCACGCGAAAGTGGTCCACAACTGGCGGATCCGAACCGAGCCGGAAGTGACCGCCGACGAACTCGCGCTGACAATCGAGGGCCTGATCGGGGACGACTCCGAGCGGCTCACCGGGGTGACGGGATTGTCGACCGTGCCGTCGGTGCTGCACGAGGTTCGGGTGATGCTCGACCAGTACTGGGCGGGCGTCCCGCATGTTCTCATCGAGCCCGGCATCCGGACCGGGATCCCACTGCTGGTCGACAATCCCAAGGAGGTCGGTGCCGACCGGATCGTCAACTGCCTGGCCGCCTACGCCAAGTTCAACACCGCCGCGATCGTGGTGGACTTCGGTTCGTCCATCTGTGTTGACGTGGTGTCGGCCAAGGGGGAGTTCCTCGGCGGTTCGATCGCTCCCGGTGTGCAACTGTCCTCCGACGCCGCGGCGGCCCGCTCGGCCGCGCTTCGCCGTGTCGAGCTGACCCGACCGCGCTCGGTGGTCGGCAAGAACACCGTGGAATGTATGCAGTCCGGCGCGGTGTTCGGGTTCGCCGGACTCATCGATGGTCTGGTGAGCCGCATCCGTGAGGATGTCGACGGGTTCGCCGCCGGCCGCGACGTGGCCGTGGTGGCAACCGGGCACACCGCGGCGCTGATGCTGCCCGAGTTGCGCACCGTCGAGCACTTCGACAAGCACCTGACCCTCGACGGGCTGCGGATGGTCTACGAGCGCAACTCCGACGGGCAACGCGGACGCCTCAAGCCTGCCCGCTGAACCCCCCGGCTCAAAAGGCCATTTAAGCTGGCACGTCGTGAGTGATGCTGAGGTGCCGGCCGCCGACGACCCGCAGGACGACGTTCCCGAGCAGTTCCGGATTCGCCAGGCCAAACGGCAACGACTGCTGGACGAGGGGCGCCAGCCCTACCC
>JBFYOR010000391.1:0-10542 GCA_041303695.1 Mycobacterium sp.
GTCGAGCTGTGGGCCGGGGAGGCGCATCTACCCGCCGCCGTGGTGACCCGCTCAGCCGCCGTCCCCCGCAGCGCCAAATCGGCGGCGTTGGGCCGACAACTGGATCCCGCGGCATTCGTGCTGCACCGCAACTGGGTGGGGTCGATGGCGTTGGTGGTTCTCGACGACCCGGATGACCCGACCCCGTACTGGTTGGTCAGCTGTCGGCACCCGGACCTGCTGCTGGCCGCGTTGCGAAACTGACGTCGTCAGGCCGCGCAGTCGGTACAGAGCATCTGGCCGTTCTTCTCGCTGGCCAGTCGGCTGCGATGGTGCACCAGAAAACAGCTCGAGCAGGTGAACTCGTCGGCCTGCTTGGGAATCACCCGGACCGACAACTCCTCGCCGGACAGGTCGGCGCCGGGAAGTTCGAAGGATTCCGCGGATTCCGACTCATCGACGTCAACCGCCCCGGACTGCGCCTCGTTTCGCCGCGCGGTGAGTTCTTCGAGCGAGTCCTCGGACACCTCGTCGGTCTCGGTACGCCGTGGGGCGTCGTAGTCAGTAGCCATCCGTCCCATCCTCGTCGAACCTCAGCAACGCAGCCTCAGCAAGGCAGCCTCAGCAAGGGTTTGTATCAGCGTCGAACGCCCGCGCCAAACGATTCGTGCCCTGTTCACAGAGAGTTATCGTGTGTTTTGCATCACATCGGCTGCTGGGCGGCCACCTCAGGGTGCCGTCCATACCGACCCGCCGCAGACTACATCTAGAGTGCACTCGTGGTCGCTCACATCACCGAAGGCTCCACCCTCGACAAGGACGGCCAACCGTTCCGTCGGCGCAACTACCGCCCGGCGATCGCCGCGGTGGCCGTCCTGGCGGTGCTGACCGCCCTCTCGTGGGCATTCGTGCTGAGCCGGCCGGTGGAAGTGGGCGAGGTGTCGGCGTGCAACGCCCCACCGGCGGCGAACGATCAGGACGCTCCCACGCTCGGGAGCCGGGTGTCCGGCTCCTCCCTGGTGGACGTGGCGCCGGCGACGCTGGCCGAGACCAAGATCCGGGTGCTCAATGCCAGCGGCCAGGGCGGTCAGGCAGGCGAGGTGGCCGGCGCCCTTCGCGACCTGGGCTTCGCCGCGCCGAGCGCCGCCAACGATCCCATCTACGCCGGCACCCGGCTGACCTGTCAGGGACAGATTCGATTCGGTCAGGGCGGGCGCGCCGGGGCCGCAACCGCCTGGCTGGTGGCCCCCTGTGTCGAGCTGTACCAGGACGACCGCAAGGACGACTCGGTGGACCTCGTGATCGGTACCGATTTCACCTCGCTGGCCAACAGCGACGACATCTCCGCGGTGCTGTCGGGTCTGCGGCCCGGAGCGACCGAACCGGCCGACTCGGCGCTGGTCACCAAAATTCACAGCGGCACCTGCTGAGCGCCCCGCGCTAACGAAGCGGGCGCAACCCGGAGTTGCGGTCCAGCACCTCGATCAGCTGGGCGGCAACCCCGGGTGCAGCCGCCAACAACAGTTCGCCCCCATCGCCGGACCCGTCCGGTTCCGGGAGGACGACCACCGCACCGGCCTCTGCGGCGATCAGCGCCCCGGCCGCCCAGTCCCACACCTGCAGGCCGTGCTCGTAGTAGACGTCGAGACGCCCGGCGGCCACCAGGCACAGGTCCAGCGCTGCCGAACCCATCCGTCGCACGTCGCGGACCTCCGGCAGGATCCGCGCCAGCAGCGCCGCCTGCGCGGCCCGCCGGCCGGGCGCATAGCCGAACCCGGTGCCCAGCAGTGCCATCGACAGATCGCCGACCCGGTTGCAGGCGAGCGGGAGTCGCCGGCCATCTACCAGGACGTGCGCGCCACCGCCGGACGCGGCCGAATACACCCGGTCCGCAACGACGTCGGCGACCGCCCCGGCGACCGAGATACCGTCGACTTGGGCGGCGATCGACACCGCGTAAGCCGGGATGCCGTAGAGGAAATTGACCGTGCCGTCGATGGGGTCCACCACCCATCGCACCGCGCCGTCGCTCGGGGTTGCGCCACCCTCCTCGCCGAGGACCGAATCGCCGGGGCGCACCTGCGCGAGGCGATCCCGCACCAATTGCTCGGTCTCGGTATCGGCCAGGGTCACCGGGTCGGTCGGGCTGCTCTTGGTCCGCACGGTGGCATCGTGGAGGCCGGCGTCGATGAGTTCGACCCGCCGGCGCCGAACGAAATCCGCCGCCTCGGAAGCCAACTGCTCGGCCACCCCGCGAAGCCGCTCGGACAGGTTGTCACTCATGGTTCCTATCGCAACACAGCAGGCCCGGCAATCCTCACGTCCGGGGTCATGGCACCCACTAATGTTTGAAACCCGAACGTGTGAATCCGAACCGCTCCGCCGCGTCCCACGACAGGGAGAACAGCCATGACCTCGACCGAGTCCACCGCCCCGCGCCAGAGCTTCGGCATCGATGTCGGCGGCAGCGGCGTCAAGGGTGCCATCGTCGACCTCGACACCGGGCAACTCGTCGGCGAGCGGTTCCGGCTCGATACCCCGCAGCCCGCCACGCCCGAGGCGGTCACCAGGACGGTCGCCGACGTGGTGCGCCACTTCGGCTGGACCGGACCGCTGGGGGTCACCTACCCCGGCGTGGTGGTCGACGGTGTGGTCCAGACCGCGGCCAACGTCGACGCCTCCTGGATCGGCGCCCACGTGGCGGAGTTGATGACCGCGGCCCTCGACGGCCAGCAGGTCACCGTGCTCAACGATGCCGACGCGGCGGGACTGGCGGAGCAGCGCTACGGGGCCGGCCGCAATCAGAACGGAGTCGTGGTGTTGCTGACCTTCGGCACCGGTATCGGATCGGCGGTCATCCACAACGGAATGCTGCTGCCCAACACCGAGTTCGGCCACATCGAGGTCGATGGCAAAGAAGCCGAGCACCGGGCCGCCTCATCGGTCATGGAGCGAAACGGCTGGAGTTACGGCAAGTGGACGAAGCAGGTCACCAAGGTCCTGGTCGCCGTCGAGAACGCCATCTGGCCCGATCTGTTCATCGCGGGCGGCGGAATCAGCAAGAAAGCCGACAAGTGGATCCCCCTGCTGAAGAACCGGACACCCGTGGTGGCCGCCGAGTTGCTCAACACCGCCGGCATCGTCGGGGCGGCGATGGCCGCGGTCGGAGAACGCCCCAGCCACTGACTGGGGCGGCGCTGGCCCGCGGACACCCAGGTTGTCGTTACAATGGACCTCGGCGGCCGCCAACCGAGCAGCGGCGCGGATCCCCACAGATCACGCCGACATTCTCCATAACCGACACTCGTTGACGCATGTCTGCGCGCGCCGGAACCCGCAGGACCGAAAGGGCGTCAGTGCCAGCGACCAAGGCAAGCCAGGCAAGCACGAAGCCGGCTAAGCGCACCTCCACCGCAACGCCTGCCAAGAAGGCGGCGCCGGCACCGGGCAACGGCACGGCACCGGCAAAGCGCGCAGTCAAGGCCGCGCCGGCCAAAGCCGCCGCCAAGACCACTGCTGCCGGGGCTGCCAAGAGCATGCTGGCGAAGGTGGCAGCCAAGGTCGCGCCGGCCAAGGCCGCTGCGACCGCCGCGACGAAAGCCCCGGCTAAGGCCCCTGCCAAAGCCCCCGCCAAGGTAGCCAAGCCCGCCAAGGCGGCACCGGCCAAGACCCCGGCCGCCAAGACCGCCACACCCAAGGCCGCACCGGCAAAGGCGGCAGCAAAGGCCCCGGCCGCCAAGGCCCCGGCCGCCAAGGCAGCACCGGCCAAGGCAGCACCGGCAAAAGCGCCGCGTAGCCGCGCGAAGAAGGCCACCGCCGAAGCCGTCGCCCCCGAATCCGACGTCATCATCGTCGACGTCGACGTCGACCTGTCGCTCGAGCCCGATCTCGACGTCGCCGAGGAGGTCGAACTCGTCGAACTTGAGGCGACCGTCGACGAGGCCGGAGACGTCGCTGATACGGCCCCGTCCACCGGTGGCGCCGTCGCGGCAGCCCCTGCCATCACCGACGGCGAGGCCGCCGAGGAGGAGGACAGCTCCGAGCCGTCCGATAAGGACAAGGCCTCCGGTGACTTCGTCTGGGACGAGGAGGAATCCGAAGCGCTGCGCCAGGCCCGCAAAGACGCCGAGCTCACCGCCTCGGCGGACTCGGTGCGCGCCTACCTCAAGCAGATCGGCAAGGTCGCGCTGCTCAACGCCGAGGAAGAGGTCGAACTCGCCAAGCGCATCGAGGCCGGGCTCTACGCCACCCAGAAGATGGCGGAACTGGCCGAGGGCGGCACCAAGCTGCCCGTGCAGCAGCGTCGGGATATGCAGTGGATCTGCCGCGACGGCGAGCGCGCGAAGAACCATCTGCTGGAGGCGAACCTGCGTCTGGTGGTGTCGCTGGCCAAGCGCTACACCGGCCGGGGCATGGCGTTCCTGGACCTCATCCAGGAGGGCAACCTGGGTCTGATCCGCGCGGTGGAGAAGTTCGACTACACCAAGGGCTACAAGTTCTCCACCTACGCAACCTGGTGGATCCGGCAGGCGATCACCCGAGCGATGGCCGACCAGGCCCGCACCATCCGTATCCCGGTGCACATGGTCGAGGTGATCAACAAGCTCGGCCGAATCCAGCGTGAGCTGCTCCAGGACCTGGGCCGCGAGGCCACCCCGGAGGAGCTGGCCAAGGAGATGGACATCACCCCGGAGAAGGTGCTGGAGATCCAGCAGTACGCCCGGGAGCCGATCTCGCTGGATCAGACCATCGGCGACGAGGGCGACAGCCAACTCGGCGACTTCATCGAGGACTCCGAAGCCGTGGTCGCCGTGGACGCCGTCTCGTTCACGTTGCTGCAGGACCAGCTGCAGTCGGTGCTGGAGACGCTGTCCGAACGTGAGGCCGGCGTGGTGCGCCTGCGGTTCGGTCTCACTGACGGCCAGCCCCGCACCCTCGATGAGATCGGCCAGGTTTACGGCGTCACCCGCGAGCGGATCCGCCAGATCGAGTCCAAGACGATGTCGAAACTGCGCCACCCGAGCCGGTCTCAGGTGCTGCGGGACTACCTGGACTGAGCGGGTCGCGGACGTCTAGTCCGCGGCCAGCGGAATCGGTTGCAGGCGTAGCAGATTGCGCCGGGGACCCTTGGTGTCCAGACAGATCAGCGGGCTGCCGTCTGCCAGGATGACCAGCCCCTCGGCGTTGTCCGGACGGCCCGCGATTCGCCAGACCGCGGCTGCGCCGACATCGCCACCACTGGGATCAAGGACGTCGGGCAGCCGGGCGATCGCGCTGCCCTGGTCGGACAGCAGGTACAGCCGCCCATCGGGCCCGACGGTGGCATCGCTGATATCGGGCAGCTGCCGGGACAATGCGTCATCGAGCCACCACGTCGACAAGACGGTGAACGTGGCATCGCCGGGCGCCGGCGGCTCGGCCTGCCCACCGCGGCGCCAGCCGACCGGAACATCCCCCGCCGGGCCGAACTCAAGGATCGCCGCGGGGTCCTTCTCCTTGACGACCAGCAGATGACCGCGCGCGGTGAGGATCAGCGACTCACCGCGCGAGGAGCGGTCACCGAGCCAGGCCTGACGCAGCCGGTGGGACTCGGGGACCTCAAGAATCAAGGTGCCCAACAGGGACTTGGCGGTCAGGTCGATGAGCAGGACGCGGGCCGGCTGTTCCTGCAGGACGAGCACCGTGTGCGGGCCGGCGGGCTGCACCGCCTCGAACTGGGTACCGCCGTCGGGCAGGTCGAGCCCGGCCAGGTCGACGCCCTCCCACCGCAGCGGAAAGGGTTCCAACGGCGCGGTGAACAGCACCGGGTCGTGATCCCCGACGGCGAGCAGCCTGCCGCCGCCGAGTGCCAGTCCCGACACCTCCCGCAGCGGGATGTCGGTGGTATCGAGAACCTCGAGCTTGGGGGCTTTGCTCACCACTGGAGCCTAGGCAGGGGTGACCGGGCACTGCGCTCCGATCGCGGAATGGGGGATTCCCGCTCGGTGTACAGCACCCGGCCACCGTCACTGGAACACCGCCGGCTCCTAGGGGGAGGAGTTGACCGGCTGAGCGCTCCAACAACCGGAAATTAGCAGGGTCCGAACACCCGCGATTGCCGATCGCGGTCTCACTCGGCAGATCTGGGGATAACCGGCGGGAACCGTCCATCGGGACCCGGACGGTAGGTCCGGACGGCTCGCACCGCACGGACCGGCAGCGTGCCGTACAGGTGCGGGAAAAGCATCGAGACGGGATCGCCGGGAACGCCCGGTTCCCAACGCAGCGGCGCTGCCAGCGCCGCGCGATCGACGTAGAGCATCACCAGGTCCGTTCGGCCGGCGAAGATCCGGTTGGCCGGTAGGTCAACCTGCCGCTGCGTCGAGAGGTGCACAAATCCCACGTCCGATTCCGGACGCACCTCCCCCACCGCGCGCGCGGCCTCCCACTGCCCCTGTGCGCACAGGTGGACAAGCAGTTCCGGATCCGGGTAGTCATGACCCACACCGCCCAGACTGCACGACGACGCGCCCACTGCAACACTGAAGGGGTGAGACACGACACATCGTTGAGGCCCGGGAACAAGGCCGCCCACCCGAACGTCTGAGACAGTAGAGATACTTCGATCGCCCGCTGGGTCACTGAGCACCTTTGGAGGAGCTGATGAACGCAACGCTGACCAGTCCCGAACTCACGAGGGCTGATCGCTGCGACCGCTGCGGCGCGGCTGCCCGGGTGCGGGCCACGCTCCCCTCCGGGGCGGAGTTACTGTTCTGCCAGCATCACGCCAATGAGCACCAGGCGAGGCTGATCGAGTTGGACGCGGTGATCGAATTCAGTCAGGCCGACGCCTAGCCCGGGCCGTCCGGCCCCGTAGCAGGGCAGCTGGGCGGCCATACGGCATGCTCCGATATTGATGACGGAAACACCGCCAGCCAAGCCAACGCGCCACCATGCGTGGCGGATCGCCAAGAGGACGCTGTCGAAAAGCTGGGATGACTCGATCTTCTCGGAGTCGGCGCAGGCCGGCTTCTGGTCGGTGTTATCACTGCCCCCGCTGCTGCTCGGGATGTTGGGCAGTCTCGCCTACGTGGCTCCGCTGTTCGGTCCGGACACCCTGCCGGCCATCCAGCAGCAGCTGATCAGCACCTCGACCAGCTTCTTCTCGAAGAGCATCGTCAGCGAGATCATCGAGCCGACGATCCGCGATATCGTCCAGGGCGCCCGCGGCGAAGTCGTGTCCCTGGGGTTCGTGATCAGCCTGTGGGCCGGATCGTCGGCCATTTCGGCGTTCGTTGACTCGGTGGTCGAGGCGCATGACCAGACGCCACTGCGTCACCCGGTGCGTCAGCGGTTCTTCGCCCTCGGGCTCTACATGGTGATGCTGGTGTTCGTCATAGTGGCCGCACCGTTCGTGGCCCTCGGTCCGCGCACGATCGCCGGGCATATCCCGGACAGCTGGGACAACGTCCTGCAATTCGGGTACTACCCGATGCTGGCGATGGGGCTGTTGGTGGCGGTCACGATTCTCTACCGGGTTTCGCTGCCGCAGCCGCTGCCTACCCACCGCCTGGTGTGGGGTGCGTTGCTGGCGACCGCGGTTTTCGTGGTGGCCACCGCCGGATTACGCGTGTACCTGCAATACATCACCCGGACCGGTTACACCTACGGCGCGCTGGCCACTCCGATCGCGTTCCTGCTCTTCGCGTTCTTCCTGGGATTCGCCATCATGATGGGCGCCGAACTCAACGCCGCCATCGAGGAGGAGTGGCCGGCTCCCGAGCCGCACTGGCGGCGGTGGCGGGCCCGGCGGCAGGGTGATACCCAGCCCCGCGACGTTCCGGATGCAGCGGCGCGGGAGACCCCGGATCCACAAGCTCAACCGGTCGCGGTCAGCCCTTCTTGAGCGATTCGTAGATTCGCTTGCAGTCCGGGCACACCGGCGACCCGGGCTTGGCGGCGCGGGTCACCGGGAACACCTCGCCGCACAGCGCCACCACGTGGGTTCCCATCACCGCGCTCTCGGCGATCCTCTCCTTCTTCACGTAGTGGAAGTGCTTGGGCCTGTCGGCATCGGTGTCATCGTCGACGCGTTCGTCGCTGTCGGTGCGCTCGATCGTATCGGTCTGCATAACGACATTGTGCCTGTCGAGATCCGGTCGCGGTAAGGCGGTCGCGGTAAGACAGATGTAAGAAAAGTTCCCTCGTTTGGCGACGCCCGTGTGTGGAACAGTAGGGATATGGACCGGGAACTGGGTTTCGATGACGAAGGCCGACCCGTGTTGATCACCCGGGCCGAGTACTCCTACGAGGAGCAGCACCGGGCCCGGGTGCGTAAGTATCTGAAACTGATGTTCTGGCGCATTCCCGCCTTCATCGCCGCTGCGGTCGCCTACGGCATCTGGCACAACGGACTGATTTCGCTGGCCATCCTCGCGGCGTCGATTCCGCTGCCCTGGATAGCGGTGCTGGTCGCCAACGACCGTCCCCCACGCCGGGCCGAGGAACCGCGCCGGTTCCCGGACGCTCCGCTGCGGACCGCGTTGTTCCCGAGCGCCGAGCGGCCCGCACTGGAGTCGGGCCTCACGCCGACCGCGCAACCCCACGCCGCCCAACCCGGCGACGAGCGTTCCCGCTGAGCCGGTTGCGCCGGCATTCTCAGCACATTCTTAAATCTGCAGGCTGTTAGTGCACGTCAGAGGGCATGACACTGCCGACGGGCGGGAACTCTTACATCTGATCGGACGTTGAACACTTCGACAGTCGGAGCCGACCAGGAGGCACCCATGGCAAACGCCACCACCACTCGGATTGACCGTGACTTGGACGCCCAAAGTCCAGCCGCCGATCTTGTGCGCGTGTATCTGAACGGTATCGGCAAGACCGCACTGCTCAGCGCCGAGGATGAGGTAGAGCTGGCCAAGCGCATCGAGGCCGGTCTGTACGCCCAGCACCTGCTCGAAACGCGGAAACGCGTCGGCGAGAACCGCAAGCGTGACTTGGCGATCATCGTCCGTGACGGTCAGGCCGCCCGTCGGCACCTGCTGGAGGCGAACCTCCGCCTGGTGGTGTCGCTGGCCAAGCGCTACACCGGCCGGGGCATGCCACTGCTCGACCTCATCCAGGAAGGCAACCTGGGTCTGATCCGGGCAATGGAGAAGTTCGACTACACCAAGGGCTTCAAGTTCTCCACCTACGCCACCTGGTGGATCCGGCAGGCCATCACCCGCGGAATGGCCGATCAGAGCCGCACCATCCGGTTGCCCGTGCATCTGGTGGAACAGGTGAACAAGCTGGCCCGAATCAAGCGGGAGATGCACCAGAATCTGGGCCGTGAGGCCACCGACGAGGAGTTGGCCGAGGACTCGGGGATTCCGGTGACGAAGATCAACGATCTGCTCGAGCACAGCCGCGACCCGGTCAGCCTCGATATGCCGGTCGGTAGCGACGAGGAAGCCCCACTCGGCGATTTCATCGAGGACGCCGAGGCGATGTCGGCGGAGAATTCAGTGATCGCGGAACTGCTGCACACCGACATCCGCCACGTCCTGGCCACCCTCGACGAGCGCGAACAGCAGGTCATCCGATTGCGCTTCGGTCTGGACGACGGCCAGCCCCGCACCCTCGACCAGATCGGCAAGCTGTTCGGCCTGTCGCGGGAGCGGGTGCGGCAGATCGAACGCGAAGTGATGATCAAGCTGCGCAACGGCGACCGCGCCGAACGGTTGCGGTCCTACGCCAGCTGACCAGCACTGGTTCGGAGTGCTGCCCACCATCCCAGTGTGCCCGCCGGTTCCCCGGCGGGCACACTGGCGTCGGGGCACCCGCCGGGCGCTGTCGCGGACCATCACCGCAGCTGAGGCAAGTAGACTCGCGGTGCGACGAAGGGTGTCCTCATGAACGATCTGGTCGATACCACCGAGATGTACCTGCGCACGATCTATGACCTCGAGGAAGAGGGCCTGATCCCACTGCGGGCGCGTATCGCCGAGCGACTGGAGCAGAGTGGACCGACGGTCAGCCAGACGGTCTCGAGGATGGAACGTGACGGGTTGCTGCGGGTGGCCGGTGATCGGCACCTGGAACTGACCGAGAAGGGGCGTCGGCTGGCGATCTCGGTGATGCGCAAACACCGCCTGGCCGAGCGACTGCTGGTCGACATCATCGGCCTGCCGTGGGAGGAGGTCCACGCCGAAGCCTGCAGGTGGGAGCACGTGATGAGCGAGGACGTCGAGCGCCGTCTCGTGCAGGTCCTGGACAACCCGACCGTCTCACCCTTCGGCAACCCGATCCCGGGCCTGGGGCTGCTCGGCCTCGACGAGGCGGACGTCAAGCGGGACGGCGCGAACCTGGCGCGATTGACCGAGCTGCCAGCCGGCGACCCGGTTGCCGTAGTCGTGCGTCAGCTGACCGAGCATGTTCAGGGTGACGTCGAACTGATCGGCCGTCTCAAGGAGGCCGGCATCGTGCCGAACGCCCGCGTGCTGGTTCAGAACAGCCCCGACGGTGATGTCACGATCGTGGTGGGCGGCCACGAGAACGTCGTGCTGCCCCACGAGATGGCGCACGCCGTCAAGGTTGAAA